>CANNNN010000012.1 GCA_947506075.1 Methylococcaceae bacterium | reverse complement strand
TTTAATTTTACGCTTACTATAGTCCCCTTTCCAACGTGGCTATTTATGTCTATATTTCCATTTAAGTTATTAATTAGTTCTTTTCTAGGGTCATTCCAATACCATTCCCAGGGACATATCCAGAACCTTGCAACAACTCGGCGTGATGCCCTCACTGAGTCGGCCATCGGTTAGTAACGACAATCCTTACTCGGAGTCGCTCTTTAGACCTTAAAATATCGACCAAGCTATCCGCTAAAGGCATTTGCCAAAGTAACGGATGCTCGGGGCTGAGTAGTAAACTTAGCGGAGTGGTACAATAACGAGCGCCGTCATAGCGCCATTAGATTTGTCACGCCAGCACAACGACATGAAAGCTTGGGCGAAAACCTGCTGACTAAGCGTAAAGCTCTCTATGAAACAGCTCGTGATCGTAACCCACAACGATGGAGCGGGAACACTCGGAATTGGCAAATAATCCAAACCGTACACCTTAATCCTGATAATCCTGAAGCTATCCATAACAAAAAAGCAGCTTAAGATTTAACCTTCGAGGCGGCAACTACACTGAAAATTTCCGTGCGAACGTCTGTCCCCTATTATTTGCGAGGCACTAACAAATTCGAGAGCTTACGAAATATTTGAATCTCTTTTTTTATGCCTGAAATTTACGGGGTAACTTTCAAACGTGATCTTCAGAACTCTTCTGAATTATTTATATACCTGATAAGCTATGATTTAGGTAAAAAACTCGATTGTTGCAGTCATGTTTTCTTTTATCGCTGTCAAACTCCTAAACAAAAATACCATTATCCGCGGATAATCTAACCGCACTGGATTAATTCCCACCCCAATTAAACGACTTTCAACATCTTAGCCAGCACTGCCATCTGTCTGTCTCTTGAAAAATCAGCAATCATTTCCTCATTCCGTAAAGAAAATACCTCACCCTTATGGCTAATAATGTTTTCAAGCATATCGGCAATCACTTCAGGTTCATCGGGTGACACTACCACACCTGCGCCAGTTACTCTAACAATACGTTCCGCTTCTGTCCCTCTTGTTAGTGCTAAAATGGGCTTTTTTGCTGCCAGGTATTCAAACAACTTCCCCGTAGCAATACTCGCCTTATCTGGGGCGGTGATCAGTAATAAAATATCTGCCTTAGATTGAAAACCAAGTGCTTTTGAGCGTACTTGCTGTCCCCATAACTTTACAATTCCGCGCTTAACGAAAGGTGAAAGACAATCTCGTTCGACTCGCGAAAGCTGCCCTACAAAATGTACTTTAAATTTTAACCTCATTTCCGGAGACCGCTCCAACAAAAGCTGCAAAGCCATGCTCAATGCATCAACCCCGCGTCCTTTTCCTACCGTTTCTTTACGAGAAATTGCTAAACGTCCGGTATGAACAAAATTCATAACATCAGATTCCCAAGCAAAACGGGTATCGAGCACACTGTCATTAAGATCGAAACCATTGTGTAACGTCATAACATTGGGATGGGCGTAACGATCACGGAAATAAGAAGAGATTGGCTCGGAAACAGTCAGTATCAATTTTGACACGGCAACCACCTTCGCTTCCAGTGCCTGATAATGAAGACGGACAGCTTTATGTTGCAGTCCAGCAACCTCTAATGGCTCAAACAATAACCCATCACGAAAATCACTAATCAAGGGCAAGCCATATTTTTCAGAAAGTACTACTCCAATTTCCAGAGCCTCAACCGAGGGATAACTAGCAAGGATTGCATCGGGTTTAACATGGTTAATAATTTCATCGGCGTTTTTTAGTGCAGCATTACGCCAATATCCACAGAATCCTTGATAAACACCAAGCCAACGCAGTGCTCTTTGCCAAACACGCCAAGCATAAAAAACCGGTAGGGGAACTGTCCCACGGGTAATATCCCGGACACCAATCATATTATCACCAAAAGATATCACGTCAGCCTGTGCGCAATAGGTCAGCACAGCCACTTCGATTCCATTCTGAGGCAAATATTTTGCCATTGCCCGAGCTCTAAGCGATCCCGTGCTATCAGTCATTGAGTAGTAGTATGAGACAATCAGAACCTTCATTATTGGCAATTCCGTCACACCTCACCCTTACCCTCAACCGAAAACCGCTCCAGCCATTCGCCGAAACTAATCATGCGCCACACCCCAAAATTAAAAGCCTGTTGACCTGAAATCATGGCTTCCAGCACCTTACTAGCTTCAGGCTTAAGAATGCCATGACTGCTCTTGATTGCACTATCAAGCCTGGCACGGAATAAGTCCGGAGCTTGCTGTTTAACCCACACCTCTTCAGGCGTAACAAAGCCTAGCTTATCCTTGCGATCACGGATCATATCTGGAAGGATACCGCTCATGCCTGCACGCTGAACTCGCTTGGTTATACCATGCGACAATTTGTATTCATCCGGCAAACCCAGCACAAACTCTACCAAACGATAATCCAAAAAAGGCACTCGAGATTCAATCGAATGTGCCATGGAATTACGATCTTCCCAGTGCAGCAACATTTGCAAATTAGTAACGGTAAGCTGAGCCAGGGAAAGTGACTGAATAGTATTTCTAGCCCCACCAAATTGGGCAAAGGGATCATTTGCCGCAACACCCAAGATCAACATATCAAGCCATTCCGGAAAGGAATGGGCACGACCCGTTGCCCGTCTCAAAATATCTTTAATACCTTTAGGTAACAAGAGACTAATAACAGATTCTATAAGTCGACCTAAGGAATATCCATGCTGTCTTTTAGTACTTTGCATGTCTTGCCAAAGAGTCAGCCATTTACCCGTGCGTAACAAATGTGCAAAACGCGGGGCGAAAAAAGCATGGTAACCTGCCAACTGCTCATCGGCTCCTTGTCCATCCAACATGACCTTTACATCATTATCAGCGGCTAGACGAAACACATTCCACTGCGCATAGATACTGGTTGAGGCATAAGGCTCGTCTTGATGCCACGTAATCAACTTCGACTCAGTAAACAACTTTTCTAACGAAGGATACACATAATGGGCATAGACACCGGTATTACGCACCACTTCATCTATCCAGTATCGCTCATCAAAGCGTTCAACCTCTGCACAAGCAGAAAAAGTACTTTGTAATAAATGTGCATCCTGTTCACGCAGCAGTTGATTTGCCACACAAACAATAGATGACGAATCAAGACCTCCCGACAAACAAGAACCCACAGTTACATCCGCGCGTAAGCGAAGCTTGACCGCCTCAGTAAATTTATCCTTAAATTGCTCGGCTGCCTCGTCAAAATCACCCGTAAAAGTCTGTGCCGTTAAGGTATACCATTGCTTCACTGATAAGCGCCCTTTAGCCATTTGACCTTGCCAAACACGCACATCAAGCGTTGCACTGCAGCCCGGACGCAGTTGATAGACACCTTCAAACAATGTTTCATCGGTATGGTCTGTTAAACCCCAAACCAAAAAATCATAAGCGCGCTGACCATTTACACGCGCTTTCCAACCCGGATAAACCGTAAATTGCTTAATCTCTGAACCAAAGCATAAAGCTCCGTCAGGCGCAACCCAGTAATACAAAGGCTTAACGCCAAACCGATCCCGCGCAAAGAAAAGACTGCGTTCTTTGGTGTCGTAAAGAGCAAATGCCCACATCCCATTGAATCGAGAAAGGCACGCCTCACCCCAAAAATCATAAGCAGCCAAAACAACTTCAGTGTCGGAATGCGAGATAAAATCATAACCCGCTGCTTCAAGCTCAGTACGAAGTTCAAGGTGGTTATAAATCTCACCGTTGTAGGTTATCCAGTAACGACCATCGGCATAACACATCGGCTGGTGTCCGAATGGAGAAAGATCCACGATAGCTAAACGCCGATGACCAAAAGCAAGATTTGCCTTATCGGTAATTTCATTGGAGATATGCTGGCTTGGAGCCCAGGGAATAAGTGCATTCATCACGCCCTGAGCCGTATCCCTTCCGGCAAAACAACTGGCTCCGCCTTTGCCGAACAGAACATAACCCTCATCGTCAGGGCCACGATGGCGGATAAGCGTGTTCATTGCGACCAGATTACTGGCAGCGGTGCCGCTTGGGGAAAGTACCCCGCTAATTCCGCACATAATTAATCACCTAACAACCTTTGTATTTCATCAATCAACACTTCTGCATTTTTTTCAAAACACAATTCGAGTGCAGCAACGTTTGCCGCCCCTTTAAATTTGACTATATCCGCCATAGTCAAGGCATTAAGCCGTGCCGCCAATGCCTGAGGGGTAAAGTCTATCGCCACCACTCCGAGCTTATAACGCTCTACAAATCGCGCCATTTCCGGCGAAGGGCATATTGCTATCCCAAGGCGAGCCTGTACAAATTCAAATAGTTTATTTGGCAAAGCATTGGCATTATTAAAATTATTAGGTTTTAAAATATAAACGCCCAAGTCGTAATGATTAATTGCCCTACTGATCTCCAGCATCGGCACTGGCTCAAGAAAACGGATTTTCGGGTTGCTTGCCGCTTGCTGCTTTAATTCCGCCAAATACCTTGCATTGCTCGGCATCAACATGAAATCCAGGGTAAACCGTTCATCCATGAAAGCCATCATTTCGACCATCAATTCCAAGCATCGTCCAGGCACCGCACCGCCATGATGAATGAGCCGAACCCGGCCTTCCTCCACGCACGAAGGGGAAAGGACTTGGTAAACCGGCGCATTCATCAACAATTTCGGCTTGACGCCATAGACTCGCGTGTATTCAGCCGCAAGTCCCCCGCAAACCGTCAGCATCCCTTTTGCTTGGGGCAAATATTTTCGGCACAAATATTTAATATAGGGTTGCACGGCCAACCGCCACAAGAAGTTGTCCTCGTGTTCCAGCGGAGCATATTCGTGCGCATCCAACAACACCGGTACGTTATCTGCAACCCGTAAAGCCAAAGGCAAGGTTTCCAAATCATTTGCCAAGACCAAGTCGAACTTCTGCCCAGCCAAAAGACTCAGCGCGGTCAGATGGAGCGCCCTACTCCAATAAGCCTTTTCAAACTGCCGCAGACCCAATAGTACAATATATTTCAATCTATCCAACAGGGTTCTAGACGGCGTATTGATTGCAATCCAATCTATGCCACTCATTGGACAACCACCCAGGCCGATCACCGTTACTTGATATTGATCCCGCAATACTTGAACTTGGCGAAAAACGCGGGGATCATTTTCGATTACACTAAAAGCAATAACTAGCAACGTTCTCATCTGGCTTTTTTCAATGCCATAGCCCGGATCGATCATAGCTTCGACTCAAAGAAAAAATCCCTGATATATCGGCCGCCAAGCCTTGCACCAATACCCCGAAGTTTGCTGGTAACCCGCCGTCTTCTCCAAAATGCGCTGGCCTCATTTCGATATTGCGAAATCACTTGCTTTACGGACTCATCGCCAGATCCGTGTATCTTTTTCACCGTGACCCCATCCTCTATCTGTTGAATCAGTTTTGCAACATGATTTTTAAAGCGCAAATCATCCACAGCCAATATAGCATCCTTACAGTTCTTGGCTATGGTAGCCGCCTTTCGGTGATCATTCATCATCGAAACTACCTCAGAAACATTTGAACAATCCGGCTCTAATAGTATGAAGTGGTCTTCCGCCTGAAGAATGCCGCTGTAATTTCCGGTGATTCCGATTTGAACTGTCCGGGCCAGAGCTGCCTCAATATTTCGAGGCGAAATTGCAGTAAAAATATATTTTCCATCTTCTCCTTTAAAGCAGCTCTCCTCTATCACTTCGAAAGAAGCTCTTGGATTGATAGATAGGTAACGATTTACTCTCGCTCTGATCTCACCCTCCGGGTCGAGCAAACTGCTACCGCTGTTGGTTACCAAACAAAACTTAGAATTCTCGAGAAAGGCATGCCAGCTATCGCCGGGAATCAGGTCATTTTTATTCGTTGATATATCGAGTTTTAAACCCGCATTGCCGAACTTTGATATGAACCGCTCCCCGATTACCCCCTTAAGATATCCGATCCTCCCAAAGTTTGGCGGTAGCCTATTTGCGCGATAGGACACGTCAATTGAACGCAAATGAAACGGCTTGGGATGTTGGCAGGTCGTCAGCCAGGCATCTGAAACATAACCCGTATACCCGAGCTGGATTTTATTTTTTGCCGAATAATTTGGATAAAGAATAGGCCACTTATCTGGGCAGACTGTATAGACCACATCCATATCCCAACTCACCATCCAACGATCGAGAATGGCACTACAGTCATAATCATCCTGAGGCAACGCTATCTTGAAGGCATCTGACGTTCGTATAAAGTCATACTCCTTTAAGGTCCGCTCGAATTCCGCCGGGCGATAACGGCTACAGAGAAAGGTAGGGCCCAAGATAATGCCATGAAACTTAATTTCTTTTACGAAATCCAGCAAAGCCATATTACTATCATGTACGATGTAATTGTGTTCTGGTGCATAGGTCGGGAGCATGAATTCCAAATCGCGCACAGCCGTACGCCAGAACCTGGGGTCTCCCATCCTATGTAGAACAAGGATGTTTAAATGTTCTTTCACGTACGAATTTTCATCTTTAAGCAATACCCAGAAACTTCAGGTATAAAAATTGGAGGATGGTCATGAAAAGAGAATCAGCAATCAACAAATTGTCTGTGCCACAACTCTAGGCTCAATAACGCCCAAAGATTACGACCATAGGTGCTCTGCGAATCCAAAACAGCATCGATAGATAAGCCATTACTTAGGTATGACCTTGAGCGAGCTTGTTGTGAACCCAGAATGTCACCGATCATGTCACGCGCAGGCCCACCACGCTTGAGCCATAGATTCAACGGCACAGGAAATCCCATTTTGTCCTTGCGATCACGGATCTCGGCAGGAAGCTGGTTAGCAAACACCGTCTTCAGCAAGCGCTTCAATTCACCATTGCGAAACTTGATATCGGCAGGGATTGTAGCGGCAAACTCAACCAGCGGATGGTCAAGCAGGGGCACACGGGCCTCCACACCATGCGCCATGCTCATGCGATCTTCAACCTGCAATAAAGCGGGCAATAGAGTCTTAAAATCAAAGTGAGTCATCGAATCAAAATAGGACTCCTTACCCACATTACTGCCCCAGAAAATGCTTTTGAACTCTTCAAAAGTAGCCTCCTGATTGATCGCCTCAGGCGCAAGAATCCCGCCGAAAGTATTGGCCCGATTTACCAACCGCCAGTAACGCTCATCCCGCTCACCAAACAAGCCACTCGACCAGAATTCACGCAACATGGGTTTGTATTGCCGCAATGTTTCAAGATTTTGAATGATCGATTCGTAAGTCACCACATAATTGCCATTGTGCAATGAACCTTCAATAGCGCCCTTAATACACTGCTCAAAATAGGCCACCAGATAACGGGCATAACCGCCAAATATCTCGTCGCCCCCCTGACCGCCTAGCACAACTTTGATATGCTCCCCCACCTGCTTTGAAACCATGTACTGCGGGAACGACCCGGGGCCCGCAGTGGGCTGATCGAGGTGCCAGATCACTTTAGCGATATGGTCAACAAAATCCTGTTCGCAAATGTCCGTCACATACAATTGCATGTCCCGCTCATCAGCCAGCGCTTTCGCATAACGCGACTCATCAAAATCCAGGCCATCCAAAAAGCGCCCATTAAATGCCTTAAATTGGCCGTCTGGTCTGACATCACGCGCCAAAGCTGCTAGCAGGCTCGAATCCACCCCGCCGCTGACATAACTTCCCACCTCCACATCGGCCCTAAGGTGGACGCGCACAGAGTCGTTCAGCAATTCTCGCAGACGTTCGGCGAACCATTTCTCAGTATGATCATAGTCCACCACATAGTGGACTTCCCAATAGCGCTGTGATTTGGGCTGCTGTCCTGGTGAGAGCAATGCAAAATGGGCAGCGGGCAGTTGCCAGACACCGTCCATCATGGTTTTTTCGCCTAGGCAAAACTGAAAGGTAAAGTAATCTGAAAGGGCGGTGTCGTTCACTTGGCGTTGGTCTAGGAACGGTAACAATGCCTTGATCTCGGATGCAAAGTACAGACCGGCAGAAGTCTTGGCCCAATACAGGGGTTTGATTCCGAACCGATCCCGCGCCAAAAAAAGTTTCTGTTCAGCCGCATCCCATATTGCAATGGCAAACATCCCTCGCAAACGGTTGACACATTCCGCTCCCCAGCGCTGAAATGCCCGCAAAACGACCTCGGTATCGGAGTGGGTGCGAAATGATTCCGCCCCAAGTTCCGCCCGTAGTTCAATGTAGTTGTAGATTTCGCCGTTATAGATGATGGTGAAACGACCATCATCACTATGCATTGGTTGAGCACCACTTTCGAGATCAATAATGGCAAGGCGAACATGTCCAAAGCCCACTTGCGCATTTGATGACACCCATTTGCCTATTCCATCTGGACCACGATGACGAATACGTGTTAAGCCTGTATCAAGCTCACCTGATGATAATTCGATGGCGCGAGGCTGGCTTGCAACAAACCCAAAAATTCCACACATCCGTTTAAACTCCTGATTTCTGATTGGTGCTGTGCGACTTGCGGTTTCATTACACAGTGGTGTAGAACCATCAAGGCATCTATGCAGGGAAAGTTCCCGCCAAGATGCCCACAATTTGAATTATGGCGCATCTTCAAAAGGCTTAGCTTTGTTGACTCTAGTAACTTATCAAAAGATTTCTCATGGTTAGCTAAGTACTATAAATTGTTTACAGCCTTTTTACTATAGCGGAACGGATCTTAGCCTTAAAAGGCTCCGGCAATTTTAGCCACATTGGCCTTAGGCACCGTCTTATCATCCCTGCTCGATTAGAAGCGGAGTCATTCTCTATCGCAGAAAGACAAGCATTCGTGACGGGCACAACAAACAAGTCTTGAATTTTTTCACACAAGTCTTGAGATTGCTCGTAATAACATTCATTTTTACAAGGGTAAAGGAAGAAGCGCTCTTTCTGTTCAGAAGCTGTCATTTGCAATAGCCTATAAAAACTTCCGCTAACCTTTTGCCAATTAAATGTGTTTGAATAATATTCAAACCCTGATGCCGCCATTTGATTCCTTAATTCTGTATCCAAACTTAGCCTATTGACGGCTGATACCAAGTCTGCAACGCGAGAAAAGTCAACGACAATACCACATTGACCCTCAGTGATCACGTCACGTACAAAATTTGTATCATTCGCAAGTATAGGAATTCCAGCTGCCATGTATTGCGAAAGCTTATTAGGGGAACAATTTGCATAAAGATTGTTAATGGGTGGATATGGCGCTATCCCTACATCTGATTTAGATGCCGAACGAATCATGTCCGTCTCATCCACTGGCTCAGGGAAAAATATTCGCGATCCAAGCAGGCCGGTTTTTTCGGCGAGTTTAATCATTTCCGCCTTGTATTCAGTATCACGACCTCGTAACAATAAGATTGCCCGCTCGGAGGTATTCACCCAAGCATTAATTAGAAGATCAAGACCTCTTCCCTGACTAAATCCCCCTTGAAAAACAAAAGTGCATCTCCTGAGTTCATCTGCTGATTCAGGAAGTTTATCTGCAAAAATTCGATTTGATACTAGAGGCTCACAGTTTGGCAGGCAGTCAAACGAACAATGATATTGTTCGCCTAGCATTTTAGCTAATCCAGGAGAAACGATCTGCCGATGATCCGCATATCCTACCAATCGTTTTTCCAATGCAATCCAGTAATTATTCTCGAATTCAAATGAGTTCACATCGGACTCGGCCCAATACTCATGTGCATCATAAAAAACAGGAACTTTAAACACCGCTTTAAGCACCAAAGCAGGCAGCAAAGTATCCAAGTCAGTTGCAATTACCGCATGAACTCCGCGCATTGCAAAACATTCGCTTAGTAAACTTGCGGTGGTATCGAGAAAATATCGGACATACCACCTAAATTGGGACAGGCGTTCACAGCCAGCAGGGGCCGCAAATAATTCTGCAAATTCAAGCTCAGGTAACCCTAATGCCTGCTCCAGGAACAATATTTCCTGCACCGCAGCAACACCAGCCGGATCTCCACTTACCATGCGCAGCCACTTAAGCCACATTCCCCGCTTATAAGACAAGCGTGGTGTTGCCTGATACATTGCGCCATTTGACATGGTTTCCCTAATTACAATTTCCTTATCTGGTAAAAGAATGCCGCACTGGTGTATTCTTAATGGCGAAGTTGCGTGACTCGCAATCCAGTCCAAGCGGGGGTCGATTCGAGGCTCATGCGCTGCAATCAGCAGTACATTTATCGCCGCGCTGCTTGATTTATATGACGGTTGAACGCTAATGCCTTTTTTCTCAAGGGCTACCGCTATTTCTTCATCTACATTTTGTACAAATGTTTCTATCCAGTATGTCTCATTCAGCAATATCTCTTCATAAGCCCGAGTTACAACTTCTTTTCTTTTCGGCTCATCTAAGAGTAGTTCTAGCCCCTCTTGTAAATTAGAGTAATCTCTATTCAAAGAAAAATAATGTTTTTCCGGCTGAAGAATCCCCGAGTAAGTTCCCGGATAAAGCAATTGCAAAGTTTGTGTAGCAATCGCCTCAAAGTGTCTCGGAGAAAGTTGATTATAATAAACATTACCCTCAAGATCCTTTAGATAGCTTAAATAGGACTCCGCGTAATCATGATCATCCCTGAACGCCCCCAGTTCCTCCTCTGCAAGACGACAACGGGAATCCAGATCACCATCAAGATCAAAAACGCTGGCGCCAGATTCAGCTCCCAATGTTGCTTTGCACGATGCTAAGAATTTAAACCATCCTGCTCCGCCAATACGATCCTCCCAGCGGCTTGAGATGTCCAAGGATATATTCTTCCCTGACAACAGGGATTCAACATCATCCCCGATTTTTCTTTTTTCAAATGCCAATCTACCGAAAGACAAGGGCTGAATAGATCCGCGGTAACCGATGTCAATCGGACGTTTACTGGATGAAGCTGAAATTGAACGTAATGAAGGGGTTACATAGCCTGTCAACATGCGGACAAATCGGGGTTCACCAACAAGCTCAACCGGATATATTTTGTCCACTGCGTCGCTAGGCAGGCAGGTAAAGATTACGTCAAAGCCGACTTCCCCGATGTAACGAGCCATTTCTTTAAATCGGTAGTTTTCATCCTGTTTCAGTAATATTTTTACGCCATTGAATTGAGCGAGGCGAGTAGGCAACAATCGATCAAGCGAGCGCAGGTTATCAACGTTATACGATACGGTATTATGAATAACGACGGCGGCAAACTTATTGAGATTTAGTTCGGGTGACAATTCAAGCCCATCCAAGGACTGACGATGCTCGAATAAGTTCAACACTGAAACTGAGAACTGAGACTTAACTTGAAGGTAAGCCACTGTTTCAGGAACGGTTGAAACTCCTTTGGGGTCATAGTAACAAAGCAATAAAACTTCTTCCGGCCGCACCGAGATACGACCAAAGCCAGTTTCTGGAAAAAGCATTGACGTCATTGTTATCCCTTCAATTGATAGCAAGCATCGATCCCAGCATAATTTCCCTGAAATTTTGGCGCGGCATGTTCATCGAATGTTAATGACTTTAGAAAGCCTCGGCTTTCAGATGGCAATTTGCGGTTCATAATAGCGGCAAAACGTTTGTCTAATATAGACAGCTCAAAAATAGAAACAGCTGCACCGGAAAAATGGGCTTCGAAACCAGCTTCACCACATAGAGCAACCCACTCGGCAGGGCGATAACAATTGGAAATGGGGCAATCCTCTCCGTCTGTACTGTGCCTAAATTGATCCCGTAAACTCTCCCCTTGATATAGCCCCTCAATCAGCGACCGTTGATAGGCAACGTAAAGATGCACCCAAAGGCTATCGTAGTTATATACCATCACATTTATTGAGCCTCCAGGCTTTAACACCCTTTTCAACTCTTTCAAGATTGCCAAAGGATCCGGCGTATGGTGCAGTACCCCGGAACTATGAATGTGATCAAACGTCGCATCCTCAAAGGGAAGAGTAATAACGCCACTATCAAGCACCACAGTTTCTGCATTAATGCCATGCAATGCTAGACGTGACCGTGATTCTGCAATAGAACTTGAAGACACGTCGACCCCGACTAAACGCTTGCATGCAGAATAAGTACCAAAACCAATCAAATCATGGCCCGGGCCGCAGCCATAATCCAGCACGTTCTTTCCGTCAAAACCAGAAACTGGCATCAGCTCAATATAATTAAAATATTGGTCGTTTCGCCAATGAAAATATTCCAGAGATTCTTCTTTCGTAGAAAACTCGTGGTGCAATGTTACATTGTGTTCAGTCCAGTATTCTTTAGAATCACGGATTCCATCATAAGACTGCTGCTTATCTAAATTGATTACAGAAAAGCTAGATTGCAACTTATATAATATTTTTTTTATCATGAAATTAACCAATTAAAATTATGCTGAAAGAGTAAAAAATCATAGCGCTGAATCAAAAAATCCTTTTGCACGCCGAAACGCTGCCAAACCTGAAATAAATAACATCAGTGAAAGAAAAAACAAACAAATTAAACCTATACTACTAGGTGACTGATGACGCTCCAACGAAGCGCGATATGCATCTGCAATCAGAAAAAATGGATTAGCGAAAGAAAGCTTTTGGACGGCCGCTGGCATGCTCTCCATAGGATAAAAAATCGGCGTTAAGAACATGATGATCGTCAGCATATTTGGCAATGCGATACTCAAGTCCCTGACAAATACATTGATTGCCGATAACCATAACCCAATAGACAGTATAAGGAAGAACTGAAGCATAATAATTAGAGGGAGCCAAACAATATGCCAATCGGGAACATTCCCCGCAAAGGTCATCAGTACTAATAAAAAAAACAGGCTCACACCTAAAGAAATTATCCCTACAAAAGAAGCCGAAATAGGCAACAACTCGGTTTTGAAAGCCATATTCTTTACTACGCCAGCAGCGCCCACAACTGAAGTAGTTGATGCCATAATAGCCTCAACAGTCGCCATCCAAGGCCCATAGCCGATAATCAGCCAAATAACGTAACCTAGGGTAGTCTCAGCCCCCGGTATGCGCACCTTAAATACAAATCCGAATACAAAGGTATATAAAGCGAGCATAAAAAAAGGATTGGCAATCGCCCAAAAGCTCCCTAATGAAGACCCTAGATATCTATCCCTAACATTCATTTTAAATAAATTGAACGCTAATCGTATATCTTGTTTATTGAATCCGAACATTAACATACCTCTTCGAGTGAATCTGTTGATATTGCCGCGACAGTAGCAGGATAAAGTAACATTGGCTTGCCACCTGTGGGAGGGTTGAAGACAAACACTTCAAAAATACTAGAACTCTCTGCACAAACGATTGCTCCAGCCTCTAATGACACATCCAGCCTATATATAGCTGCACCTAGCACCAACGGGGTCATTTCAATTTCTAGCGCAATGGACTGATCGTGCAAACGAAACGCTTCCGTCGAGAAGAGCTCATCAAAAACTACTAAATCATCAAGGCGAGTTATTCGCATACGCACACTAGCGCCAGCCGCACTAATAGGAGTGAGCGCCCTGACCACGAATCGAGTGGCCTGACCGGCTTCTAACAAAACCCGCTTCTCTTTGGATTCACCGTTAAATATTGCCACTTGTTTAAAAGACCATCCAGCTTGCAGAGTGCGAACCCCAATAAACTTCTGGAATTTTTCCATCAGTTGCAACTCATCGGCGGCACGCACCGAATCGATATAGGCCTTGGTTACCGCCTCTGGCGAACCATCCATTGTCACATGCCCATTTTCCATCCATATACAGCGGTTGCATATATCCTTGATTGCTTGCATCCCGTGCGAAACAATGATGACGATTTTGCCACGCGCACAAATTTCCATGATTCGTGCAGTTGCCTTGACTGAGAAATTTGCATCACCCACAGACAATGCCTCATCAATGATAAGAATTTCCGGGTCTATGTGCGAGATCATGGAGAAGGCCAGCCTCGCCTTCATCCCGGTCGAGTAAGTGCGCACAGGATAATCAATAAATTCACCAAGATCTGCGAAAGCAATGATCTCATCAATAACTTGGTCAATTTCATTTCGCGCTTTACCCTGGATTTCACCATCGACGTAGATATTCTCACGCCCAGTCAGATCATCGCGCACCCCCACCCCCAGCGTCATCACCGAAGTCACCTTGCCGTTGATCTCAATTGAACCAGAAGACGGTGAAGATAAACCGGCAATCATGTGCAGTAATGTGGATTTTCCTGCTCCGTTTCTCCCAACAATACCCAGTCGTTCACCCTGTTGGATGGTCAAGCTCACCTCAGCGACAGCGATTTTGTCTCCATCTGCGGCAGTTTGTACTGCGGTTGAAAAAAGCTCCCGTCCTGACATGCCTTCGGCAGAGAAAATCTTGCTCACCTCGTGCAGAGTTATGTGCAGTTCCATTTAAATCACCTCTTCGAGTTTACGTGCTATATATGGCAATTTTACTGATGAGCTTATAGCTTCTTCACCTTCAACCTGCAAGCGATACCCATTCCCTGTTGTCCATGAACGCATATCAAAACCGACCGTAGGTTCCTGCGGAGTAAGTTTACGCCGAGAAAGAAAAACGTTTAAAGAATAATCTCCCTGAGTTAGCGGCAAGCTGGGTATTGACACATTTACCGCATATCGTCCGGGTTGTTCAGCTACAGGTAAACTATTCGCCAACAGTACAATCTCCCAGCCAATGCCGATGCGCAACATCTCGATGGAAATCGCAAAATCAACCGGGGCTGGTTCAAGTATATCGACCCAGAGTTGAATATTCGAGTCTTGGCCGGAATGAACAATATGTTTTTGTGGGTTTTGGGATGAAAATCTGGCTACAGTTGCCTCGGACAACGGGATTTTTAAATACGAAACAACAGCCTGATCGCTAGGGCCGGAAAAAGCAAAACTCCCCTGCTCGATAACATGCGCCTGTTCGCATAATTTCAAGATTGCAGTCCAATCATGTGTCACCAAGATCCCCGATGCACCATTTAGCAGACGTTGGCGCATACGCTGCCAACACTTGGCCTGAAAATGCTCATCTCCTACTGAAAGGAGTTCATCGATCAAATAAATCTCACTCTGAAAAGCCGTTGCAGTGGCAAAATACAAGCGTGCGGACATACCTGACGAGTATGTTCGGACACGATGATCAAAGGCCTCCTCAAGTTCTGAGAATTCGTGAATGTCTTCCAGAAAAGTGGGTATCTCGGATTGTTTAGCACCCATGACACGCAAATATCGAGTGGCGTACTCCCGCCCCGTTAAATTAGGGTTCCCCATTCCGCCTAATTCGAACAATCCGGCTATTTGTCCATGCGCTTCCACTCGGCCCCGTGTGGGCTGGTACACGCCACCCAACACACGCAACAGGGTACTCTTGCCTGCGCCATTCTTACCCAATATCCCAACGATCTTCCCTCGCGGGACTGTCATTGATATGTCGCGGAGTGCTTGAATCAGCTGTCCACGTGTTTTAATTCCGAAAAGAATACGCCACAACCGCAGCTCTTTTTGAACCGAATAGGCTTTTTCGACATTGACACAGCGCATAGCAATATCCTGCTGAAACTTATTCATGAGTAGATTCCGACTTGGCTGGTAGACGCAACAACAAGTCGCCTTGCAATAATTTGCTATAGATCTCATCGAAACAATGTCCACCTACCTCGGCAGAATGCCACTTCACCGCGAAGTCTCGACCACGCCGCCCAATCTCACGACGCTTTTCCGGGTTAGCAATAAGATCCCGCAAAACCCCTTCAACCGTTTCCGGCGTGGCATTGATAATGGGCAGTTCTGCGGCATAATCCGGAATCTCCTGCCTCACGCTTTCCAGCCATTCCGGACGGATATAGCAGATGACAGGTTTGCCCAGCATCATCGCCTCACGGGCATTTGCTCCGAACCAGCCAAAGGTCAACATTTCCAGAAAAATGTCAGCCTGAGCCTGAATAAAGCGCACTTCTTTGTTAGGAATACCTGTCGGTTCCAGTAACTCCAGTAACATCCCTTCCTCTTTCATCTTCTTAATAAGCGGTAAATAAACGTGGGAAGATTTGATATTCACGCCATCCTCAGTGGTTCGATCCGCTTTATGGCCCACCGCGTGATATAGCCAGACGGTACCTTCTGGCACAGGTGGCAAGCGAAATATTTCAGGGATTTCAATCTGTGGTTGCCAGATTTCTTTGTCCAAGCAATAAAATTCGGGTGCCTCGTGAACACGACGATCATCGTTATAGTCAACTCGATTTCCACCCAGCAAGCACTGATAATCAGCAACCGAATTTCTAAATTCACCCCACGCCAAATTTCGTTCATCACTACAAACAGTCGGCTCATTCTGCCAGCGACAGATGGAGCACACCGATTCAGGCCCCCATTTTGCAAAAGCGGTCTGTGAGACGCCATCCAAACAGCCATTATTGCTGTAAACGATTTTTTTGCCTAACTTTTTGAGTAAGATAATTTCAGCATGCTTTGAAAAATGTTGCTCGAAAACATTTTGAACAGGCCAACCAAAACAAATGCCCTGAGCATTGCTAAAATGAAAAACATCGTAAACATAGAGCGATGATACGTAGAACTGAAGCATCTGCTCGGCTAGTGCCGGACTCTGTCCGTCAAATGAAATATCCTCGCCGTGGTAATAAATCTGAGTAGAGGGATCCAAATCCCAATTCAACACATCGGACTTCCACCCACGATCACGCAACGCGCGGGAGAGGTACCATGTATTGTAATAAGCCTGCCCAGCATATAAGACTCGTTTATGCGACAGTGCTTTGAAAACCGGTTCCAACAATTCTTGGCACACTCGAAGGAAAGAAATTTCCTGGATCAGGTCGGTTAATGATGGCGTTTGAGGCACTTCACCCGGCAAGCCGGCAGCCTGCCGCACCAAAATTCGCCATTCACTGCTCAAACGCTCGACCAATGCCGATCTATCTCCTTCATCAACTGTTTGGCTGTATTCTTCATTTACGCCCAGCCTGAACGCACTCGCAGAATTGATGAAAGCAAGTTGTCTCTGTATGGCCTCAGCAATTATCGGCGCGAGTTCTGCCTTAACTTCTGCCTTAACTTCTGCCTTAACTTCTGCCTTAAGTTCTGCCTTAAGTTCTGCCTTCAGTTCTGACTTCAGTTCTGACTTCAGTTCTGACTTCAGTTCTGACTTCAGTTCTGACTTCAGTTCTGACTTCAGTTCTGACTTCAGTTCTGACTTCAGTTCAGACTTAACTTCTGACTTCAGTTCAGACTTAACTTC
>CANNNN010000011.1 GCA_947506075.1 Methylococcaceae bacterium | reverse complement strand
CATCATGCATACGCCTATCAAATGCCTGTTCAGCCGCGCAGTCTGGCTCAAGATTCATGTTTATCTGGCTTTGGTTGCCGGATTCTTTTTTGCGCTGATCGGGTTGACAGGTAGTATCAGCGTTTATCGCGAAGAGCTGGACGAACTGTTGAATCCACAGCTGGTTATTGAACAGTCTGCAGGCAAACGTCAGTCGCTGGATAAAATCATGTCTGCAGTGCAGACCGCGCATCCGAACCGTTATGGTTCCTGGACGATGGAAATGCCCATGTCCCCAAATGGCATGATTACCGTCTGGTTCGATAAACCCCGAGAAACATTCTTCGATCTTTACGCGCCGTTAATGGTGTCAGTAAACCCGTACACCGCCGAGGTCATAACTAGTCGGTTCTGGGGGCAAACAATGGCCACCTGGCTGCTTGACTTGCATACCCAGCTACGACTTGATCGTTTCGGTTGGAATATCGTGGCTTGCTTGGGCTTATTGTTAATGGTTTCTATCGGGACCGGAGTTTATCTGTGGTGGCCGGGTTTACGTGGAATTGGAAATGCGCTACGGATTCATCGTGATGCGGGCATGATCAGGCTGGCTTTTGACCTACACCGCTTGATCGGACTGCTCAGTGCAGCGGTTTTATTATTGCTGGCGTTTACCGGCTTTAACCTCAGTTATCCGGCGCTGCTGGAAACGCTGGTCGGCTCATCCGGCATGGAACACGGCGAAACCGGGCGCACTATCCTCAGTACGGCAAGGCCTAACAATCATCCCGTTGGCCTGGAGTCGGCCGAATTTGTCGCGCGCGGTCCTTTTCCCAAGGCCGAACTGAGGCGGGTTACCACGCCCGCCGGTGACAGCGGCATTTATCGGATCAATTTGCGCCAGGGTAGTGAAATCAATCGGCGTCATCCTTATACCACAGTTTGGGTAGATCGCTGGAGCGGTCAGATCAAAGACGTACGAAATCCGACCGGGTTTTCTTCGGGCGAAGTGTTCACGACCTGGATCTGGCCTATGCATACCGGCGAAGCTTTTGGCAGCGTAGGTCGGTTGTTGTGGTTTATTACAGGTATCAGTTTGTTCGTGCTGTATGTTAGCGGCTTGCTGCGCTGGCTGCATAGACACGGTAAGATAAAGGATAGAGAGGTAAATTTTTCGGAGCTACGACCGCTGTTTTACCGGATGCTGAAAACAATTTATCGCATAGGTTTAATCCTGCTTCGGCTGGCAGGTATGATGCTGCAAACGGCACGGCTTTATGCGCCGCAACTTATCAAAAACGGTAATATGCTCGCACAATGGCTGCGCACGATAAAGATCAATCGACAAAAACGGTTGGGTAAATAACGGGAAGATTTAAGCGCTGACCAACCTGGTTGGCTTGTCAATGCAAGCAACCGGATAGTTAAAAGTAACTATTGCGCTGATTTGTTTTGTCTTCGGCTAACCGAAGCCGGGCATGGCCGAAGCAAACAACTAGATAGAGGCAGGAAGCGGAACTGCGATCAGTTGTAGCCAACCCTGCATTATGTCAATAGCGGTAAGAGCGTGGACCTGACCGGTGAAATCAAGTGAAAAAGAAACCCAAATAAGGTATGCCGGATTTCAATCGAGGAGACCATAATGGCAAGCTTATATTTTTTCCTCCCGCGTATAGCCTGAATTAAGCACTATCCGCAAAATTCAAAAGTAGACTGCATAATTGGAAATTATCAAAATATCTGTCGCCTAGCTAGATTTACAGCGATAATGATAAGTTTGCAATGGACTCAGATAAGGCGCCTGAATGATTATCCCCCCTTTTCTTAAGCAACTGTTCAGCAGTTTTCTAGATTTGTTGCCTATCCTTGCGGTTGTTCTAGTGTTTCAGATTTTTATTATTCGTCAACCTATTCCTGATGTCGGCAGTTTAATTGTCGGCACTGTGTTTGTTATTCTGGGGCTTACGCTTTTTGTTCAGGGACTTGAGCAAAGTCTGTTCCCGATTGGTGAAGCGATGGCTTATGCGTTTGCTTGCAAAGGCAGTGTGTTTTGGTTGCTAAGCTTTGCTTTTTGTTTGGGTTTCGGTACGACGGTAGCTGAACCGGCGCTGATTGCTGTCGCTCAGGAGGCCGCAAACATTGCCGGTTCCTCCGGCATTATCGAAGCCGGCAGCGATGCTAGAGACAGTTATGCGTTGGGGCTGCGGATTACCGTTGCCTTGTCGGTCGGCTTTGCTATTTTGGTTGGTGTATTAAGGATTATCCGGGGCTGGCCTTTGTATTACCTGATTATCGGCGGATATTGCGGGGTGATTATCATGACGCCTTTTGCCCCCGCTGAAATTATCGGCATTGCCTACGATTCGGGCGGCGTTACCACGTCGACGATTACGGTTCCTCTGGTCACAGCGCTGGGCGTTGGCTTGGCTACCGCCATTAAAGGACGGAATGCGATGATTGACGGTTTTGGTCTGATTGCCTTTGCCTCATTAACGCCGATGATCTTTGTCATGGGCTACGGGATGCTCAGATGACAGCCTGGATCAGCGAATTTGCGCTGGCTCTGCTGTCTACCGGCCGCGACATTTTGCCTATCGCCGCGATTATTATCGGCTTCCAGGTGCTGATTATCCGCAAACCGCTGGCGCATCCTAGAAAGATGCTGATCGGCTTTGTCTATGTTTTACTTGGTATTGCGTTTTTCCTGAAAGGTCTTGAAATGGCGCTGTTCCCGTTGGGGAAACTGATGGCAACTCAGCTGACTACACCCGAGTTTCTGGGCATTAATCCCGGCGAACTGAACGTAAGTTGGCATGCTTATTTCTGGGTCTATGTGTTTGCCGCCAGCATTGGTTTTGCGACGACGCTGGCCGAGCCGTCTCTACTTGCGGTGGCCTGGAAAGCCGAGCAGATTTCCGGGGGTACTATCCAGGCCCTGGGGCTACGCATCGCTGTTTCGATCGGTGTCGCGTTCGGCATCGCGCTGGGCGCATATCGCATTGTGACCGGCACAGAGCTTTATTATTATATTGTCGGCGGTTACATTATCGTGCTGATACAGACCCTGTTTGCGCCCAAACAGATTATAGGTTTGGCCTATGACTCTGGCGGTGTCACGACGTCCACGGTCACCGTGCCGCTGGTTACAGCTTTGGGTCTCGGGTTGGCCTCTACGATACCGGGCCGCAATCCATTACTGGATGGCTTCGGCTTGATCGCTTTTGCCAGTTTATTTCCTATCATTACCGTCTTGGGTTACGCTCAAATCGCACAATGGCGTAACAAAAGCAGTCTTTCATCCAAACCATGAGGCTTACTATGCATTTCAAATTAATTATCGCCTTTGTCGAAGATGACAAAACCGATCTGGTGCTAGATACCGCGCGTAATAACGGCGCTAAAGGTGCAACCGTTGTCAGTAATGCTCGCGGTGAAGGACTGAAGCAGTCGAAAACATTTTTTGGCCTGACCCTGGAAACTCAGCGCGATGTGCTACTGTTTCTAGTCGAAGAGCATCTTAGCCGGCACATCCTGGAAACTATCGCCAAGGTTGCAGAATTTGACAGCAAGCCTGGCACCGGCATCGCCATTCAGATTGATGTGGAAGATGCTGTTGGCGTTATGCATCAGGTAGAACAATTAACCCAGGAAATTGAGGATAAAATATGATACCGCCACGCGTTGTAATTCGAGTTAAAGATGTGATGAAAACCGACTTCGGCACCATCGATGGTATAGCCACGATAGGCGATGCGCTGAAAAAGATGAAGTCTCTTAAAACGGCGGTGCTTATCGTGAATAAACGCCATGAGGATGATGAATACGGTATGATTAATTCCGGTGACATTGCCCGCCATGTGCTGGCTAAAGACCGGGCGCCGGATCGGGTCAACGTCTATGAAATCATGAGTAAGCCGGTGATATCGGTGCGTCCCGATATGGACATCCGCTATTGCTCACGTTTATTTGCCGACTATAATTTGGTTAGGGCGCCGGTCATTGAGAATAATAAAGTTATCGGTATAGTCAGTCCGAACTCGTTGGTGCTGGATGGTATGTGCAAGACTTGTGAATAAATCAAGACTTAAAACCCGTTGATAAATCTTTTAAAAAAGGATGACCATGTTGGAATTATTAAAATCGTTAAAATTTAATTCGAGAATCTGGTTCTTGCTGGGTTTTTTGGGTTGTGTTTTTCTGCTGGCTATGGGCGCTTATTTCCAATTTGTCGGCGGCCTGGATCCCTGTCCTTTGTGTATTTCGCAGCGTATTGCGATTTTGCTGACCGGCTTGGTTTTTTTAAGCGCCTGCATACACAATCCGGGGCAGACCGGAGTAACTGTTTATGGGATTTTGGGTGCAGTAACGGCTCTGTGTGGAGCGTCAATTTCAACCCGACATGTCTGGATACAGCATTTGCCGCCCGACAAGGTTCCGGAATGTGGGCCCGGTCTGGACTATGTGCTGCAAAACTTTCCGTTGTTTGAAACGGTTAAATTAATGCTTAGCGGCACTGGAGATTGTGCGAAAGTGGACTGGACACTATTAGGCTTCAGCATGCCCGCGTGGACCTTGTTGGCTTTTTTAATGCTGGCAACGTTGAGCCTGCTGCAAATCTGGAATTATAAAGGGACGGATAGCTAGGGCATTACTATTTCGGAGATTTTGTTTTTTCTCTGTAGATCAGCATCTTTCTCTTTCAACATCTCTTCTGCAATAAATTACTTACTGGCTTAGATCATGAAACATATTTTATTAGCACTGTTGCTGGCAGGCAGTTTTTCATCGTCGCAGGCGACAGAAAAGGGCAGTTCTTTAGCGCAGATAATCGCCGGAAAGCAGCGCTCCCTAGAGCATAAGCATCGCGATGACTATCGGCATCCACAGCAAACCCTGGAATTTTTTGACGTTAAGGATAATATGACGGTCGTTGAAATCTGGCCGGGTGAAGGCTGGTATACGGAAATTCTTGCGCCCTATTTAAAAGATCACGGCAAGCTCTATGCGGCGCATTATTCAGCCGAATCAGAACAGACATATTTCAAAAAAAATCAGCTCGAATTTGTTAAAAAGATGGAAGGGCAGCCCAAAGTTTACGGCAAGGTTCAGCTAACGGTCTTGCAGCCGCCAGAGCTCGTACAGATAGCTCCGGAGGCGTCGGCTGACCGAATTTTAACGTTTCGTAATGTGCATAACTGGATGAAAAATGACCAGGCTGCAGCGGTTTTTAATGCGATGTATAAGGCATTAAAGCCCGGAGGTATTTTAGGTGTCGTGGAGCATAGAAATTCAGTTTCAAAACATCAGGATACCCAGGCTGCATCAGGCTACGTCAGTGAGGATTATGTGATTGCGTTGGCAAGAAATGCCGGGTTTGAGTTTCTGGATAAATCCGAAATCAACGCCAATAAGAGGGATACCAAAGATTACCCCGATGGGGTCTGGGCTTTGCCGCCGGCTTTAAGATCCAAGGATAAAAACAGAAAGCAATATGAGGCTATCGGTGAAAGCGATCGGATGACGATTAAATTTATCAAGCCTCAGTAAATAAATGGTTTGCCCACAGGTACGTAGTTAAGTGCATCAGCTTAAAGTTGAAACCGTAAGTAAGCACGCCAAGTTTTTTCCGCTAACTATTGTTTAATAACTGTCTGAAAATAATGATAAAGTTATTGCGGTCTTAAATGTAGGTAATGTAACAAAACTGTAATAAAAACCGCTAGTAAGGATGGCTAAGAATCATTTTTCCACAGAGTTATCCACAGTATCTGTGGGTAACTCTGATAGCCCAAGCCGCACAGTGACTTAGCCTTAGCACATCAAAAATAATTCAAGCACCATGGTCAAGTTGCAATGTGGAAGTGAACTGATTTTTAGGGTTGCCATTGCGATCCCTGTTAATCGACTCTTTGATTACCTCGCCCCAGAACAGTTCGAGACTAGCAAGATCAAGCCGGGCATACGGCTGGAAGTACCTTTTGGCAAGACTAATAAAATCGCCTTTTTGGTCGAATGCGTTCAGCATAGCGATATTGATAGTGCTAAATTAAAACGCGTAGAACGAATACTCGATGAAAAGCCGTTATTATCAACAAAAGACCTCGCGTTGCTGCATTGGGCCAGTCGTTATTATCATCATCCGTTAGGCGAAGTGTTTAGCGCTGCATTTCCGGTAGCGCTGCGTAAGGGAAAAGCCGCCGTTATTCAAACAGAAAAACGTTATGTATTGACGGAGTCGGGCAAGGCTATGGATAGCGAGCTATTGACGCGTGCGCCCAAACAACAAAGCGTGCTGGAAAATTTTCAGGCACATCCAACTAGCTGGTCCGAAACGGAATTATCAGCATGGAATAAAAACTGGCGGCCTTCGGTAAAGCATTTACTGGACAAAGCTTTGCTCCAGCTTGCGCCATCAGAATTCAAGGTGCAAGCCAGGCTATCCGTCACTAAGAACAATGCCTTGATCTGCAATCTGCAGCAGCAAGCTGCGATTGATTCGGTATGCGACAGTCTCGGCCAGTTTGGCGTTTTCTTGCTGGAGGGCGTGACCGGCAGCGGCAAGACTGAAGTGTATATGCAGATTATTCGTGCCGTATTGGAACGGGGGCAGCAGGTTTTGGTGTTGTTGCCTGAAATCACCCTGACACCCCAGCTAGAGCAACGATTCAGGCAACGGTTTAACGTAAATCTTGCGATTTCCCATTCCAAATTGACCGACCGGCAGCGGGCGACGGCTTGGCTTGGCATGCAGCGGGGTGAATGTGCGATCTTATTGGGTACAAGATCCGCGCTGTTTACGCCGATAAAAAATCCCGGCCTTATTATCCTCGATGAAGAGCATGATGCTTCATTCAAGCAACAGGAAGGCTTTCGTTTTTCCGCCCGCGATGTCGCCGTGGTGCGCGGTAAACAGTTAGCTATTCCGGTTTTGCTGGGTTCGGCAACGCCGGCGCTGGAAAGTCTGCATAACGTCGATAAAAAACGTTACCGCTTGCTGCATTTGCCGGATAGGGCAGGGAATGCAATGGAGCCGGTTTTGCAGCTGTTGGATATTAGAAACAAAAAAATGCAGGAGGGTTTGTCTGAATTTCTGCTTGCGGATATACGCAGAACCTTGGCAAAAAATGAGCAGGTCTTATTGTTTTTAAACCGGCGCGGTTTTGCACCCACGTTGATCTGTCATGGTTGCGGTTGGGTAGCGCGTTGCGGGCATTGCGATGCCAATCTGGTGATTCATTATGATGAAGGCTTGTTGCGCTGCCATCATTGTGGGCACGAGCAGCGTTTGATCAAACAGTGTCCCGCCTGTAAAGCGGAGGAATTGACTGCGCTGGGCCTAGGTACCGAGCGGGTGGAGAAAGTGCTGGCAGAAATTTTCCCCGAAAAAAAGATTGTTCGTCTGGACCGTGATTCCACGCAGCGCAAAGGTTCACTGGAAAATTATTTACAGCAAATCAATCAGGGTGCAGTGGATATTATTCTGGGTACTCAAATGTTGGCTAAAGGCCATCACTTTCCCAATGTGACGTTGGTCGCGATACTCGATGTCGACAGCGGTTTGTTCAGCATTGATTTTCATGCCCCTGAGAAACTAGCGCAAATGATAGTGCAGGTTTCAGGTCGCGCTGGGCGGGCAGACAAACCCGGCAGAGTCATCATGCAAACCCGACAGCCAGATCATCCGTTATTAACAACACTGATTGCGCAGGGATATAGCAGTTTTGCCAGGACTGCGTTGGCGGAGCGCAAAGAAGCGTCATTGCCGCCCTTCAGTTATCAGGCCTTATTAAGGGTGCAGGCCATGGACGCCGAAATGCCGAGGTTGTTTCTGGAGGCCGTTGCCCAGTTGGCGCGGGAGTTGAGTAAGGGTCATACCCATATTTTGGGTCCTGTTGCTGCGCCGATGGCCAGGCGTGCGGGGTTTTACCGCTATCAATTGCTGTTTCAGAGCAGCAGACGACCTGAGTTGCATGCGTTGCTTGATGCGCTGATGCCGCAAATTGAAAAGCTAAAACAGGTAAAAAAAGTGCGCTGGTCGCTGGATGTTGATCCTGTGGATTTGTATTGATGCGGCACAGTTGCTAGCTTGATAATAGAACTCGGATGACGCAGATTAGACGGATTTAAATTGAAAGCAGGTTTGTATGTAGCTTAAAAAATTTCCTGTTCCGGTCTAAAATGATAGCCAAAAAAACTTCGTTTTATCCGGGTCTATCAGTCTAATCCGCGTTATCCGTGTTCTATTTTTCCAAACCGATAAAATCCCAAACCTTGTGTGAAAAGGTGGAGTCTTTATGTTCGGGTACCGGCGGGCCATTCGGGTAGTTGAGCTCATAGATTCGGGTGGTATCTTTGGCAAGATCCGGCAGTTCAAGCTGGGTGTATGCGTCCTGCATGATTTGCAGCGCAAAAGGAACAGCAGGCGTGCGCTGGTATTTGTCTATGACGGTAGACGCCCTGTTGATCGCTGCAACATAAGCCTTGCGTTTCATGTAAAAACGGGCGACATGGACTTCGTGCATAGCCAGATTGTCTTTTAGCGCAATCATGCGTTGCGTAGCATCGGCTACATATTTACTGGTCGGGAATCTGCGGATCAGTTCGGCAAAATTATCATAAGCATCACGCGCAGTCCCTGGGTCACGTTGTGAGGTGTCGGTGGGCAGGAAACGGTCGATAAAGCCTATGCCGCGATTGTAATTGACCAGACCTTTTAAATAGTAGGCATAGTCGACGCTGGAACTGCGCGGATTGATTTTAATGAAGCGGTCGGCGGCAGCGATTGCGGCTTCAGGGTCAGCATTTTTGAAATAAGCGTAAGCGATATCTAACTGGGTTTGAGCGGATTCATCGCCAAAAGGATAGCGGGATTCCAGCGCTTCATAAAGTTTGATGGCCTTGTCGTAATTGCCACTGTCCAGCGCAGTTTTGGCCTGACCGCGAAACTTTTCGGCATTCCAATCGGCATATTCATCGCTAGTATCGGAATCACTCGAACCGAGGCTTTTAAGCGTTTCGCAGCCTTGAAGTGATAGGCTTAAACAACAGATAAATAAAAATTTAAATAAAATTAATCGCATAGTGCTAACGACACGCTGTATTATAAGGGGTTTTTCTCGCCGGAAATTTAGCGATACTTGAGAGGCTTGAGTATCCTGCGAGTATAACTTAACAATGGGTTAATCAGAAGAACTTGTTATGACAAGATTGACGGAAGAAGTGCCATACGAAATGGCGGGCATGCGCTTGGATCAGGTGCTTGCGGAACTGTTTGCAGACTATTCGCGCAGTAAATTGCAAACCTGGGTTAAATCCGGGCGGGTACAGGTCAATGGCCTGACGCTTAAGCCCAAAGACAAACTGGTCGGAGGTGAAACGATAGACCTGGATGCAGAGGCGGAAATAGTGGTGCTCGCGGAGCCGGAACCTATCCCGCTGGACATTATCTTTGAAGATGAAAGTCTGTTAATTGTCAATAAACCGGCCGGCTTGGTCGTGCATCCGGCAGTAGGAAACTGGAACGGTACCTTGTTAAACGCGCTGCTAAATCATGATAATCATCTGGAAACCTTGCCCAGGGCAGGCATAGTACATCGGCTAGACAAGGACACCAGCGGGTTATTGATGATTGCAAAAACCCTGCAAGCCCATAATAGTCTGACCCAGCAACTTCAAGACCGGGCAATTACCCGTGAATATCAGGCCATTGCCCGAGGTCGGATGACCGCAGGGGGCACGGTGGATGAGCCTATCGGCAGGCATCCTACCGACCGTAAACGCTATGCAGTCCGGGAGAATGGTAAATCTGCGGTGACCCATTACCGGGTCGGTCAGCGCTTTACCCGGCATACGCTGGTCCAGGTTAAGCTGGAAACCGGTCGCACCCATCAGATCAGGGTACATATGGCACATATCCGCTTTCCGTTGTTGGGCGATCAGGTCTATGGCGGGCGCTTTCAAATGCCGGCAGATTGCAGCGAACAACTGGAAAAAGAATTGCGCAGCTTTAAACGGCAGGCCCTGCATGCGGCAAGATTGGGTTTGCAGCATCCTGTTACCGATGAATATTGCGAATGGGAGCAAGCCATGCCTGATGATATGATTCGATTGCTGGCGGCATTGGCTGAAAATGAGCGGAGCTAAACATTGGCTGACCCCCGATTGGCCTGCGCCCGCTAATGTACATGCGGCGACTACGTTGCGTAATGGCGGGTTTAGTTGCGGCGCTTACGCGAGCCTTAATCCGGCCATGCATGTCGGCGATGATGTCGACAGCGTTAGGCAAAACCGGCAGCTGATTAAAGCGTCGTTGGCGTTGCCCGGCAGTCCGGTTTGGTTGGATCAGGTACATAGTAATCGTGCCGTGCAGGCGCTAAAACATGAAGCCTTGCAACAAGCTGACGCCAGTTATACCTCTGAGTCTGGGGTTGTCTGTGCGGTGATGACGGCCGACTGTCTGCCGTTACTGGTTTGTACTGCTGATGGAAGTCAGGTGGCAGCTATTCATGCCGGCTGGCGGGGATTGTTGGCAGGGGTGATAGGCAATACGATAACTGCGATGAAAAATACCGATGTGCTGGTTTGGTTGGGTCCTGCAATTGGGCCTGAATGCTTTGAAGTCGGTGCAGAAGTGCGGACTGCTTTTCTGGATAAATCGACGGCATTCATAACGGCTTTTAAGCAGCAACATAACGGCAAGTGGCTGGCAGATATTTATCAGTTGGCCCGGATAGACCTGGCTATGCTGGGTATAAATAAAGTTTACGGCGGTGGTTTTTGTACTGTCACCGAAGCTGAACGCTTTTATTCCTATCGTAGGGATAAGCAAACAGGGCGTATGGCTACGCTAATATGGAGAGCATAAAGAGTGGATTTATTGGCATTAATTATCGTCTTTACGGCGGTGGGCGGCGTGTTAAGTGTGATGGCGGCCGCCGTTTTTCTGTTATTGCCGGATCAGCGGAGGAATGCAGTATTGCCGCACGGGATCAGTTTTGCGATAGGCGCCTTATTGGCGGTCGCCTTTTGGGGGCTGATTCCCGAAGCCTTTGAAAAAGTTAAGCCTGAGCAGTTTCAAGCCTTAAGCGGGACAATTTTGGCCGGTATACTCGGTTTTTTTGTGCTGGAAAAGCTGCTGATCTGGCGGCATTGTCACTCTGGAAGTTGCGAGGCTCATGGCGAGGAAAGCGAGCATGATCATGAGCATAGCCATAGCCACAGTCATAGCGATGCTAAATCGGCCGGCGCGTTGATTATTCTGGGCGATAGTATCCACAATTTTGTCGATGGCGTTTTAATTGCGGCAGCGTTTTTGACCGATGTGCAATTGGGTATAGTTACCAGTCTGGCGGTTGCCGCGCATGAAATTCCTCAGGAAGTCGGTGACTTTGCGATTTTATTGCACAGTGGCTATTCAAAACGGAAAGCGCTTTTTTACAATATGCTGGCCAGTTTGACCACAGTTTTGGGCGGTGTGCTGGCATATTTCGGTTTGGAAGATTTGCATGACAGCTTGCCGTATTTTTTGGCGTTGGCGGCCTCAAGCTTTATTTATATCGCAGTAGCCGATTTGATACCGTCGTTACACAAAAAGACCGATATGAAAACGTCGTTGCAGCAGATCGCCTTGATAGCTATGGGCGTATTGTTGATTTGTTCATTGCATGGCATTGCGCATAATATGGAATTTTAGTGGGTTACGGTTAATCCACCTTGCAGTGTTTATGCAGAATATCCAAAACAATCGACCATAAGAACAGCTTGGAAAGTTGAAGTGGGATTTAGGTTATATCATCCCGATCATGGCGGATTGCTATCGCGATTCCGCCATACAGCTTTAAGGAAATAGTATGAGTTTACATGAACCTATTTATGTCACCTTCAAATACAAAGATGTTTCCATGGAAGGTGAATATATACGAATATTTTTGGAATTTTAGTTCTAATCTATTTTGTGATTAGTATTAGTGAGTATCTCTTAGCGTGACATAAAGTGTTAACACTTAGCCAAGCAGGTCGGGTTACGGCGCAAAAAGACGCGCCTAACCCAACCTACATTTGATTTAAGTCACCACGTCAGGTTCAAGTCTGCCCGAGCGTTTTTTAACCTCACCAAGTTGCTCGGCAAGATTGATCAATTCTGCTAAAGCCACTTGGGCATCCTGATCATGCTTGGAGGCATCCGCTTCAAAGCGTTCCAGATAAATTCTCAAAGTTGCGCCGACGGTTCCGGTTCCGGATAAACGGAAAATAATGCGCGAACCGTTGTCAAAGCCGATGCGTATGCCCTGATTGCTGCTGATGCTGCCGTCTATCGAATCTTCATAGCTGAATTCATCGGCATACTTGACGGTGTATTCGCCGAAAGTTTGACCGGGTAAGGTTGGCAATTGGGATACCAAGTGTTCAACGATGCCGTTGGCTATATCCATGGCGATGGCCTCATAATCGTGTCGGCAATAAATGTCCCGGCCGAATTTTTGCCAGTGCTCATGCACAATGTCGGCGACAGACTGGCGTTTTACCGCGATTAAATTCAGCCAGAACAGCACCGCCCATAAACCGTCTTTTTCCCGGACATGATCCGAGCCGGTGCCGAAACTTTCTTCGCCGCACATCGTTATCTTTCCTGCGTCCAGCAAATTGCCGAAAAATTTCCAGCCGGTAGGGGTTTCATAGCAGGGGATGTTGTAAGAGGCTGCGACCCGATCTACTGCCTGGCTGGTGGGCATGGATCTGGCTACGCCGCGCAAGCCTTGAGCATAGGCCGGAATTAAATGCGCATTGGCCGCCATAATCGCCAGACTGTCGCTGGGCGTTACAAAAATATGGCTGCCGGTAATCATGTTTCGGTCGCCATCGCCGTCAGAAGCCGCGCCAAAAACGGGGGCGTCCGGGCCGAACATGGCTGCTGCCAGTTCCTTGGCGTGCGCCAGATTGGGGTCAGGGTGATGGCCGCCAAAATCTTCCAGCGGTTCGGCGTTAATGACCGAATCAGGCTTTGCACCCAATATATCGACCAGTATTCTTTTTGCATAGGGGCCGGTGATCGCATGCATCGCGTCAAACAGTAGCGTGATATAGCCGGAACTTATGCTTTGTTTGAGTAGATCGAAATCAAAAATAGAGTGCATCAGTTCCGCATAATCCGTCACCGGATCAACAACAGAGATGTTGAGATTTTCTATTTGATGGCTGCCGATCAGATCAAGATTGATGTCTTCGATAGGGGTTGTTTTATAGCTGTCGATGGTCAGACTCCGCTGATAAAATGCGTTTGTGTCTTTTTCCGGGGCTGGACCACCATTGCCGGCATTGTATTTAATGCCAAAATCCTCGTCAGGGCCGCCGGGATTATGGCTGGCGGACAGGATCAGGCCGCCGAAGGCGTTATTTTTTCTAATCAGATGGGAGGCCGCCGGGGTAGACAGCAGCCCGCCTTGACCTATAATGAGCTTACCGAATCCGTTGGCTGCCGCCATCCTGATGATGATTTGTATGGCCGGTCTGTTAAAATACCGTCCGTCTCCTCCCAGTACCAGCGTTTTTCCGGTAACGTCATCTAACGAGTCGAAAATGGATTGAACAAAGTTTTCCAGGTAACCTGGTTGCTGAAAGACTTTAACTTTTTTCCTGAGTCCGGATGTGCCTGGATTTTGGTCGTTGTATGGATGCGTGGTGATAGTTTCTATTTGCATGCTGGGTCCTTGATCTTCAGTTAACGTGGTGTATTAAAGTACACCAAAATTCTTATCTAGTGTAGAGCATTTATGTTGCGAATTTATTTATTGCTGTGTTGCAGTTTTTTTTCATGTGCTGTAATTGCGGATGATAATGTCTGGCTGTTAGTGGATACCAAGGCGCTGACTATCGAGGTGAAAAAAGGCCAGCAGACGCTTGAAACCTTAAATGATATTGCGATTGGCCAAGGCGGCGCCGGGTTTAAAAGCCATAGAGGCGATAATGTCACGCCTTTTGGCAGTTACAGAATAGGCTGGGTTGGCGAGCAAAGTAATTTCAGAAAGTTTTTCGGTTTAACCTACCCTTCCGCAGAGGATGCTGAAAAGGCCTTGCAAGAAGGCGTGATTAACCTGTCGTCTTATAAAAGTATAATAACTGCGCATCGGTCTCATCAAGTTCCGCCGCAAAACACGGCTTTAGGCGGCCGTATCGGCATCCATGGTTTGGGGCGTGCGGACGAAAAAATCCACAAATCGATGAATTGGACGCATGGCTGTATCGCACTAACCAACGGCCAGATTGACCATTTAAGCCAATGGTTGGATAAGGGAACGGTAGTGAAAATAAAATAAAAGTGGAAATAAGTTTGAAAATAGTGGAAAATCATAACCAGTAAGCGTTTTTTTGTAGTACTAACTTTAACTAAGGAAAAAGATATGAAAAAAGTAATGAAATTATCTATGATTGCTCTGGTTGCTAGCTTGGTTGTTGGTTGTGCAAGCACTTCTGATATCGAAAACCTGCAATCACAAGTTGATGGCTTGAAAACATCTGTTGCACAAGCATCTGCTGATGCAGCTAGCGCAAAAAGCGCTGCTGATTCTGCTGCTTCACAAGCTGCTTCTGCTGAAGCTGCGGCTAACCGTGCAGCTCAGTATGCTCAAGATACAAATAGCAAACTGGACAGCATGTTCAAAAAATCAATGATGAAATAAATCATTGCTGATTTAGTAAAAAAAAGCCCGGTGGGATTCCACCGGGCTTTTTTTTTGAGTTGATGATTCAGATATGATGATTTGACTCCCGGTAATGCAGACCCATGATAGAATAAAACTTTTTTAATTCTTCATACTCATGCGTCTAATTAGGGGCTTATCTCAGTTAGAACCGTTAAAAAACGGTTGTGTACTGACAATTGGAAATTTTGACGGCTTGCATTTAGGGCATCAATCGGTAATAAAAAAGCTGGCTGAGCGGGGCAGGTTATTAGACCTGCCTGTGGTTGCTATGACTTTTGAACCCCAGCCGCTAGAGTATTTTCTGGGGGAAAATGCGCCGTCACGGTTAATGTGTTTACGGGAAAAAGTGATCCGGTTTTCCAAATTGCCCGTTGATGATTTATTAATAGTACGCTTTAATCAATATTTTGCCGATTGCGATGCCGAGCAATTTATTGAGGATGTTTTAGTCAATAAGTTAAATATTAAACATCTGGTCGTCGGTGATGATTTTCATTTTGGCAAGGCCAGGCGCGGCACAATGCCGATGCTCAAGGATAAGGGCCATGTCTTTGGGTTTAATGTCGAAGGTACCGGGTCATATCTACTGAACGGGCTTCGAGTCAGCAGTACTCTGATCAGGGATGCGCTGGGCGATGGCGATTTGGCACTAGCCGAAACAATGCTCGGTTGCTGTTATTCTGTTTGCGGACGCGTGGCTCATGGCGACAAGCGCGGCAGAACTATCGGCTATCCCACAGCCAATATACAGATGTTTAGAAAAAACACCCCGGTTAACGGCGTGTTTGCCGTGACCATGACCGGCATTGATGGACGCGAATTTGAAGGTGTCGCGAATGTAGGCACCCGGCCCACAGTTGATGGCAGCTCAAAAGTTATACTGGAAGCGCATTTATTTGATTTTAATAGAGAAATTTATGGGTGCTATGTGGAAGTGCATTTCAAACACAAGATCAGGAATGAAATACGTTTTCAGTCCCTTGATGAGCTTAAAGTCCAGATTGTAAAAGATGTGGCTGAGGCCAAAAAGTTTTTTGCTAGTCAATCGGCAGATGCCAACGCTCTAAAAGAACACGGATAATACCGATTGGATGGATTTAAAAGCCGAAGCAGTGGAGGCGCTAATCCGTGATTATCTGCGACATCCGTGTTTCATTTCTCTAATTGCTGAATAGCGACCCGTTTTTTTAAAAGTTAACAGATTATGACCATGGATTATAAAAAAACACTGAATTTACCGAATACTGCGTTTCCAATGAAAGGCAATCTGGCTCAACGTGAGCCGGAGCGACTGAAAAAATGGAACGAAGCCGACCTGTATAACAAAATCAGGCAGGAGTTCGCCGGAAGACCGAAGTTTGTTCTGCATGACGGCCCTCCCTACGCCAACGGCGAAATTCATATCGGTCATGCTGTCAACAAGGTGTTGAAAGACATCATCGTTAAATCAAAAGCGTTAAGCGGTTATGATGCTCCTTATGTGCCGGGCTGGGATTGTCATGGTCTGCCGATAGAATTACAGGTAGAGAAGAAAATAGGCAAGGCAGGGGTTAAAGTTTCCCCTGCTATTTTCCGGAAAGCCTGCCGCGAATATGCCGGAAAACAGGTCAACCTTCAAAAAGAGGCCTTTATCCGCCTGGGCATTTTAGGCGATTGGCAAAATCCATATTTAACGATGGATTTTGCGTTTGAAGCAGACATCGTGCGCTCACTGGGCAAAATCAGCCAGAACGGTCACATAGCAAAAGGCGCGAAACCCGTGCACTGGTGCACCGATTGCGGTTCTGCGTTGGCCGAGGCGGAAGTCGAATATGAAGATAAACATTCGCCTGCGGTCGATGTGCGTTTTCAAGTTGTCGATGAAGCCGGATTTTTAAGTCTCTGTCACCATGTGCCCGAGCATGAAGGTAAGGGACCGTTATCGGTGGTCATCTGGACTACCACGCCGTGGACTTTGCCGGCAAATCAGGGCGTTGCATTAAATCCCGAACTGGAATATTCAGTCGTGCAATGCGAAAAAGACGGCAACAAAGAGCGCTTGGTCGTCGCCGAGGCGCTGCTTAAAGATGCGATGCTGCGTTATGACATTGAAAACTACCATGTCATTGCCTATTGCAAAGGTTCCGAGCTGGAGCATCAGTTATTGCAACATCCATTTTACGATCGGCAAGTGCCTATCATTCTGGGCGATCATGTCACCACCGAGGCTGGCACCGGCGCGGTACATACGGCGCCAGGCCACGGCCAGGACGATTATATTGTCGGGTTGAAATACGGTTTGCCGGTTGATAACCCGGTCGGCAATGACGGAGTTTTTCTGCCGAACACCGAAATCTTTGCCGGTGAGCATGTGTTCAACGCCAATGCCCATGTGCTGGAAGTGCTGGAACAGCAAGGCAAACTGGTGCATCACATAGCGATCCTGCACAGCTATCCGCATTGCTGGCGGCACAAAACCCCGATTATTTTCCGGGCCACGCCGCAATGGTTCATAGCAATGGACAAAAATAAATTGCGCGAACAGGCGCTGGCTGAAGTCAAGCGCGTCGCCTGGATTCCTGAGTGGGGCCAGGCCCGCATCGAAAGCATGATGGACGGTCGGCCTGACTGGTGTATTTCCCGTCAGCGTACCTGGGGCGTTCCGATCACGTTTTTTGTCCACAAGGAAACCGGTGACTTGCATCCGCGCACCGCTGAGTTGATTGAGCAGGTGGCTCAACGTAT
>CANNNN010000010.1 GCA_947506075.1 Methylococcaceae bacterium | reverse complement strand
GGGGAATCGCTTGCAGTTGTACGGGTGTTGGTTGCTCAAAGCCCAATTTCTTTACCGCCGACAGCAGTTGATCGTCTAGGGATAGGTCTGAAAATGATGGGGTTTTGTCTATTGGATTTGGTTGCATGAATCTTTAAGTGGCTGCCATAACGCAAGGAGGATAGGAATAGATCTGTTTATGTATTATAGGCTTTTTGTGCTCGCGCTTACGATAAAATACCTATGGTTTTATCTGAGGCGTTCCGTGGCACTCACTTGGTATTCATTAAGAGGTGGTTTTTGATGGTCCTGATGTTAAACTTCAAGCGCTTTATTTATATTAAATTGTAGATATCATTCGGAGACTTATCATGATTAACTTATGCGGTTTTGCTGTTAGCAATTATTACAATAAAACCAAGCTGGTTTTGCTTGAAAAAGAAATAGCCTTTACCGAAGAAGAGGTTTTCCCCTCACAAACTGAAGCATTGTTAAACCGCTCTCCGCTGGGGAAAATTCCTTTTATCGAGACTGAGTACGGCTGTTTGTCAGAGTCTCAGGTTATTCTTGAGTACCTGGAAGAAACTTATCCTGAAATTGCACTTTATCCGGCCGATAGTTTCGAACGGGCAAAATGTCGGGAATTGATCCAGCATCTTGAACTTAATGTGGAGCTGCACGCTCGTCGCTTGTATAAAGAAGCCTTATTTGGCGGCACAGTATCTGACGAAGTTAAAGCTGAAGTAAAAGAGCGGTTGGATATCGGTTTAAAAGGCTTGGCGCGGCTGGCGAAATTCTCACCTTATATCGCCGGTGATAGCTACACAGCAGCCGATTGTGTAGCATGGCTGCATTTTTATATGGTCAGTATGGCCAGCCAAAAAATCTATGGCACAGACCTGGTTGTCATGCATATTCCTGCCGTGGCAAGCTATATGCAGTTCATAGAAACGCGTCCCCATGTGCAAAAAGTTGCCGCTGATCGTGAGGTGGCGATGGCAAATTTTTTTAAATAATAAACTGATGTGGGAACTCGCAATATATAAGCTGCCCCACTGCACACCAGCGTGGGATGTATTGAATTACTCTGAGCTTTGTTTATTGCGAGTTACCTTGGGCCTAAAAGCAGCTGCCATAATCCAATAACAATTCATCACATCCAAAAAAGATTCTCGGGTAGTCTATACGGATTAACAGTTTTAAGCCGTATTCAAAAAATACGCTGAGTGTCACTAAGCGAGCGCAGGCTCCCCAAACGCTTAGGTTGGTATTGGGAGAGCATCGCCAAACAGATGTTGTCCACCAGACAGCCGGCAGCAATAGCATCAAATGTACCTCATCCCAACTGGATACGGTAAATATTCCGGTTTTTGCTAGCGTATCTGCTGTATATAAGCAGACGTTTAAAAGCAGGAAAAAAGGCCAGAACACCGGCTTGAGTGCCGCACTGCCATTCCATCCAGCAAACAAATAGTTATCTGTGGATTGTTTTTGTTTTTCGATATTTTCTTCAAAAAACAGCGAGTTTATAAACAGGATAACAAGCAGGGCCAAGAATATAATCAACAAATCCAGCGGGCTTGCTAAACCAATGTGGTCAAAAAATAACGGTAACGAATAAATGAACAATTTATCTATGCCTTTTGCTGTTGTTAGAACAAGAAAACAACGTGTTTGTCGAATACTCATTAAGCTAAAGCCGAGTGATCAAAAAATATCCAGACGCTTAATGGTATAAGTATAAGCCCGCTTACAGACGGCTGGCCAATAAATTGATCTGGCCCTGTATATGGTATGCAGGTTTTTAATGATTTATTACCAGAAGCCGCCTAAATGCCAGCGGGGTTTTTTGATGGTTTTTTGATAGTGGGCCGGTACGAAAAAACTGTCATGGTCTGAGTGTGTCAGGGGCTGTTTCGACCGTATTTTAAAATTTAACAAGCGTTTAATTCTTTCTTCGGTGTCGGGATGGGTCCTGAGAATAGAGGGAATCGATCTGCCATGACTGCGACCGAATAGCATGTCGAAAATTGAAGTCTGATAGGCTTCCAGTTTACCCAGGGCCATTGCCAAACCTTCTGCATCTCCGGTTAATAGCACGGCTTGGTGATCAGCATTAAACTCCCGGATCCGCGATAATGAAAGTTGCAGGAAGCTCATCAGGGCTGGCGCGGTAATAAGCACGCCTAAGGCTAACCAGGAAATCGTAACCAGGCCTAGAAAATACAGCGGTAAATTTAAAAAAACCAATAAAATACCTGTTAAAGACAAGGTGTTGGTGATCCGGTTTAGCACGTCGGCATAGGTCATTACGTGTATATCATTATGCTGGATATGACTGATTTCATGAGCCAGCACGGCGTTAAGTTCTCGGGCAGTCAAGGAATTCAGCAGCGCATCGCTAAGGCCGATTGCCGGGTTTTCGGATGTGCCTACGGAGAAGGCATTCATCATCGAACTGGGCAGGTAATAAAGCGTGGGCTGTGCGATCAAGCCTGCCCGAGTGGATAGCTGATGGCTTATTTGGTAAAGGCTGGGGGCAATATTTTCCGGCAGCAATCTGCCCCCATACAGAGAAAATATGAAAGCCGGGGACAGCTTCGGACTGATAACCAGTATCAAGATACCTAAGACCGCCGCCCACAAAATACCATCGACCCCGGCCAAAATAAAACCCACTAATGATAAAATGGCAACCATACAGACAAAAAGCGCCAGCGTATGCATGAGGTTTTTAAGTTTGTGGTTAAACTCAGGCATCATGAGTTTTTTGCTGCCAGCGCTTCGGCGTTGCGCTTGACCAGTCCATCAATGACTGCGCTTAATGAGCCTTTGGTTTGAATTTCATCGTTAAAGGTTGAGCGGTAATTAGTCACCAGACTCACGCCATCAATTAAAATGTCGTAGACTTTCCAGTCGCCGTTGCTCAGGAACATTCGGTAATTGACGTCAACAGCTTGGCGACCTGGTTGTAAGACTTCCGTTTTTACAATGACTTTTGTAACTTCATTTGACGCTTCAAGCGGAATGAAGTGTAGGGACCAGTCGTTATATTCGATAAACGCCCTGGAATAGGTTCGGACTATCAGTGTTTGAAACTCATGTTTAAAACGTTGCTGCTCTGCAGTCGTTGCTGTTTTCCAGTGCTTTCCAAGGACCAACGGGGCAATTTTATCAAAATCCGTATGGGGGTTAATAACGCCATTAACAAACTGCGTTACTTGGGCGAAATTTTGGGTAAAGGCTTTATCCTTTAGTTTTTGCTGTATTTGTGTTGAAACATCCTGAATGATTTGCTGCGGGACTTGCAGATTTTCTGCGATCACTTGAGTCGCAGGCAGTAAGCCAAGTAATATTACAAACAAACCCAATACAGCATAGTGTTCGATTCGATTTCTCATGTACCTGACTCCAAAATAAGATTAAGTCATATTAGAATTAGCCAGTGTTCGATGATTTTTCGTTGCCTGGCTAGGCGCCTTGTGCTGAAAGCGCAGTCCATCATGCCGATAATTCAAAGGGGGGGTCAAGCTGGGGTAATTGCGTATTGACAAGGTCATTAAATTCAGGAGATTGCATTAACCCAGAAATCTCAGTTAGTCCACGAAAAGTACGAAAGCTAAAGGTAGGCACCTTTTGGCGACACGAAATAAATCAAGATCGTGTATCGGTTTTTATTGTCACCCTTTGGGTGATGGTCTGTAGCTCAGTATCTCTTTGTGTTTTTACGTTCTTTTCGTGGAAAAATAATTTTTCTAGGATTAATCAACCGTCCATTGCACCAGGCCGCTGTATGACGTAGCGATAACCAGTAAGCCGAAGACGATCCGGTACCAGGCAAAAATAATGAAATCATGATGACTGATATAACGCAATAAGGCCTTGATGGCCAGTAGTGCGCTAAGAAATGCGGCGATCAGTCCTACGGCAAAATACGGTGCATCGGACGCAAAATCCAGTATATCGCGGTGTTTATATAAATCATAAAGGCTGGCCGTAATCAGCGTTGGAATCGCCAAAAAAAAAGAAAACTCAGTCGCAGCTTTGCGTGATAGTCCGAAAAACAAACCTCCGATGATGGTGGCTCCGGAGCGCGAAGTGCCGGGGATCAAAGCAAAAGCCTGCGCGACACCGAGCTTTAACGCATCCAGTGGGCTTAGATCTTCGACCTCAAGGATACGGACTTTATGCTCCCGTTTTTCTGCCCAGATAATCACGAAAGCGCCAATAATAAACGCCAACGCCACCGGAATGGGTTTGAATAACAACGCTTTGATGTGTTTTCCGAACAGTAAGCCCAAAGTCGCTAAGGGCATGAACGCAATCATCAGGTTGAATGCGAATTTTTGCGCCGATTTTTGACTGGGCAAACCGAGAATGACACTAATTATTTTTGCGCGGTATTCCCAACACACCGCCAGGATAGCGCCGACCTGAATGACAATCTCAAACAACTTGCCTTTTTCGTCATTAAAGCTCAGCAAGTCACCAACCAGAATTAAATGACCGGTACTGGAGACCGGCAAAAATTCGGTCAGGCCTTCAACAATGCCCAGGATGATGGTTTTAATCGTTAATAATATGTCCATGGTTTCTTAGTTAAGGTGAGTGTCGTTAGGAAAAGTGGTCTGCCCTGATTTTTGGATAGCTCGCTATAATAAACCGCCATCTTGCAAAAAAACAAACATCCCACCGATAAAATCCACACTGAAAGTTGGTTTTTGAAAGTAATAATGACGAATCGTGTGCATTGCCCCCCTTGCATTGTTTATACTATGCTCAATAACCAGAGCGATTCTGGCCTTGTTTTCACTAATTCAGTAAAATGCCGTGTTAGCTCTATGGGTAACCGAACCTACACATTAATCCATGCCTACTTGTCGTAACAGGATCAATCAATGACCAACAGTTTAATTTCAAAAATCACCGGACTAAATGACATCGACCCAGCAGAAACCAGGGAGTGGATTGAAGCGCTGCAAGCCGTGCTGGAACATGATGGCAGCGAGCGTGTACACTTTTTGATTGAACAGTTGGTTGCTGCAACCCGGAATGCCGGCTTTGATATTCCGTTTAGCGCTAATACCGCCTATCTCAATACTATACCGGTTGCACAGCAGGCGCAGTTTCCAGGTGACGTTACCGTAGAGCACAAAATTCGTGCCTATGTACGCTGGAATGCGATGATGATGGTGTTAAGGGCTAACAAGCACACCAACGTTGGCGGGCATATTGCCAGTTTTGCATCGGCAGCCACTTTATATGATGTTGGTTATAATCATTTTTGGCATGCGGCGTCAGAGCAACAGGGTGGAGATTTGATCTTTACGCAAGGCCACTTGACGCCGGGCGATTATGCCCGTGCATTTTTGCTGGGACGATTGACGCTGGAGCAGATGGATAACTTTCGTCAGGAAGTAAACGGCAATGGCTTGCCGTCTTACCCGCATCCCTGGCTGATGCCTGACTTCTGGCAGTTTCCAACGGTTTCTATGGGCCTTGGCCCGATTATGGCTATTTATCAGGCGCGTTTTATGCGCTATTTACAGGATCGTGGTTTTGCCGACACCTCTGAACGCAAGGTCTGGAGCTTTTTAGGGGACGGCGAAACCGATGAACCCGAATCATTGGGCGCGATCGGCATGGCCGGACGGGAAAAGCTCGATAATCTTATATTCGTGATTAATTGCAATCTGCAGCGACTGGACGGTCCAGTGCGCGGCAATGGTAAGATTATTCAGGAGCTGGAAAGCGAATTTCGCGGTGCCGGCTGGAATGTAATCAAGCTGGTTTGGGGACAGCACTGGGATGCATTGTTGGCGCGCGATAAGGATGGGCTGTTGGTTGCGCGTATGATGGCTTGTGTCGACGGCGATTACCAAACCTTCAAGGCTAAAGATGGCGCCTATGTGCGCGAACACTTCTTTAATACCCCGGAATTAAAAGCCATGGTTTCCGACTGGTCCGATCGTGCGATCTGGGAACTTAATCGCGGCGGACATGATCCGGTCAAGGTTTTTGCTGCATTCCATGCAGCAGTGCATCATAAAGGTCAGCCCACGGTCATTTTGGCCAAAACGATTAAAGGTTATGGTATGGGCGCCTCCGGAGAAGCTCAGAACATCTCGCATCAGCAGAAAAAAATGAGCTCAAGCTCACTCAGCATCTTTCGTGACCGTTATGCGTTACCGATCACCGATGAAGAGTTACATGACCTGCCTTATTTAAGTTTTCCGGAAGGCTCAAAGGAACTGGCCTACATGCAGCAGCGTCGCAGCGATCTGGGCGGTCATTTACCTTCCAGAAGAGCAAAATCTTATGCGCTGGACGTGCCGGTCTTGAGCGACTTTAAGGCGCTACTGGAAGCCAGCGGTGCAGGCCGAGAAATTTCAACAACCATGGCTTTCGTCAGGCTGCTTAATATCCTGACCAAAGATGCGCATATCGGCAAGCGTATCGTGCCTATAGTTCCCGACGAATCAAGGACCTTCGGCATGGAGGGCATGTTTCGGCAATTGGGCATCTGGTCACAGGTGGGGCAGCTGTATACACCGCAGGATGCCGATCAGCTGATGTTCTACAAGGAAGACAAGCACGGGCAGGTCATGCAGGAAGGTATTAATGAAGCGGGTGGCTTGTGCGACTGGATTGCGGCGGGCACCTCGTATTCGACCCATAATGTGCCGATGATTCCGTTCTTTATTTACTATTCGATGTTTGGTTTTCAGCGGGTAGGCGATTTAATCTGGGCGGCTGCGGATCAGCGTACCCGGGGCTTTTTAATGGGCGGCACGGCCGGTAGAACCACGCTGAATGGTGAAGGTCTGCAACATGAAGACGGACATAGCCACTTGATGGCTGCAACCGTACCCAACTGCGTATCCTACGATCCGACTTATGCCTACGAACTGGCGGTGATTATTCAGGACGGTTTACGGCGCATGTACGTCGATCAGGAAGATGTGTTCTATTACATTACGGTCATGAACGAAAATTATGAGCATCCAGCGATGCCTGTGGGCGTGGAGCTGGATATTCTTAAAGGCATGTACAGTTTCAGCAAAGGCGCTACGGCGATTAAGAATGCGCCCCGCGTGCAATTGTTGGGTTCGGGAACAATATTCCGTGAAGTTGAAGCCGCAGCGGTATTGCTGCGTGATGACTGGGGTGTGGAAGCCGATTTGTGGAGTTGCACCAGCTTTACCGAATTATCCAGAAATGGACAGTCCTGTGAGCGCTGGAATCGCCTTCATCCGACCGAAACGCCCAAACAAGCTCATGTGGCTCACTGTCTTGCTGAGGCGCAAGGTCCTGTCATTGCTGCCAGCGATTATACCCGTGCCTTTGCCGAACAGATTCGCAGCCTGATTTCTGCGCCTTATACGGTATTGGGTACCGATGGATTTGGTCGTTCCGATACCCGCGAAAATCTGCGCAGGTTCTTTGAAGTAGACCGCTACCATGTAACGATTGCAGCGCTAAAGAGTCTGGCTGACCTGGGGCAGTTTGATGCCGCCAAAGTCGAAGTGGCTATTGCCAAATACGGCATAAATCCCGATGCAGCAGCTCCCTGGCTAATTTAACGGAAGAATACACAATGGCTTTATTAATAGAAATCAAGGTTCCTGATGTTGGCAATGTCGCCGGGATTGACGTCGTAGACGTGTTGGTTAAACCGGGCGATAAAATAAAACTGGAACAAACCCTGGCGGTACTGGAAACAGATAAGGCCAGCATGGATTTGCCGTCCAGTGCGGCGGGTGTTGTTCAGCAAGTGTTTATTAAACCGGGTGATAATGTCTCTGAAGGGACACTGATTGCGACGGTATTGGCAGATGCCGAAGAGCCTGTCCTGAGCGAAATCGAAGAACCCGCAAAACCGGAACAGGCTGTGGGCGTGGAAAAAATGCCGGAACCTGTCGTTGCTGTTCCAGTAGCCCTGAGCGTAGCGCAAGAGCCTGCCCAGAGTGTCGTCCACGAACCTGCTCTGAGCGTAGTCGAAGGGACAGCTTCTGCGCATATTGCTCATGCCACCCCGGCTGTACGTCTTTTTGCTCGGGAACTGGGCGTAGCTATAGATAAAATAACGGCCGGCAGTGGTCGTAAGGGACGCATCGTAAAAGACGATGTGAAACATTTTGTCAAAAAGGTCATGGAGGCGGGCGCAGTTCAAAGCGGCTCAGGCATTCCTTTGATGCCGAGCGTCGATTTCTCCCAGTTTGGCGAAATAGAAGAGCGCAAGCTCAGTAAAATAAAACGGCTGACCGGGCAGAATCTGAGTCGTGTGTGGTTGAATCTGCCGATGGTCACTTACCATGACGAAGTTGATATTACCGACATGGAAGCGTTCCGCATTGCGTTGAATGCAGAAAAGGCTAAGGATGAGGTCAAACTTACCGGGTTGATATTCATCATCAAGGCGCTTGCTGCCGCGATGGAGCAGTTCCCGCAGTTTAACGCGTCACTGTCTGCCGATGGCGAAAGACTGATACTCAAAAAATATCTGAATATGGGCATCGCGGTCGATACCCCCAACGGTTTAGTGGTTCCGGTGTTGCGCGATGTCAACCGCAAAGGCATTAACGAATTATCTGCGGAACTGGCTGAAATAAGTAACAAGGCGCGCCTGGGCAAGCTGATGCCGGCCCAAATGCAAGGTGGCTGCATTACCATTTCCAGTCTCGGGGGTATCGGTGGCACGGCTTTTACGCCGATAGTCAATGCTCCGGAAGTGGCGATACTGGGCGTCACCCGTGCCAAAATGCAGCCGGTCTGGGACGGCCTGGTGTTTGTGCCGCGCCTGATGCTGCCGCTTGATCTGACCTATGATCACCGGGTGATTGACGGTGTGGAAGGCGCGCGTTTTATGGCGGCCATCAAGCAGTATCTGGGCGATATTCGCAGGTTGTTGCTTTAAATTTACGAAATTACTCAGCAGTAAAAAATGCCACAGATTAACAAATGAACTACTCACAAGTAGCAATAATAGTAGTGAGAAATTTCACTTTTTTAATCTTTGAATCTGTGGCAACAAACACACTAGCTGAATGGTTACAACTCTACTTTAATCAGGAATAAAAATATGGCTGCTAATCCAGCGGTTGATGAATCTACTCTGCATGCAGAAGTTTTGGTCTTGGGCGGAGGGCCCGGCGGCTATACGGCAGCATTTCGCGCCGCTGATTTAGGTAAGCAAGTGGTGATGATTGAGCGCTTTCCGGCGCTGGGCGGAGTGTGTCTTAATGTTGGCTGTATTCCGTCTAAAGCCTTGCTGCATACTGCTCAGATCATACATGAAGCCGATGAATTCGAGCAACACGGTCTCAGTTACGGGAAACCGAACATTGATCTTGATAAAGTCCGAAGCTGGAAAGAAGGCATTACCAAAACGCTGGGCGATGGACTTGCCGGTCTGGTCAAACAGCGGAAGATAACCCTGATACAGGGAACAGGGCAATTTACGTCTTCCAATACGGTAGCGATAACAACTGAAACAGGTGTTAAAACGGTCAGCTTCGATCAGGCGATTATTGCGGCCGGATCGCACCCTGCCAAGATACCTGTTTTCCCTAACGATGATCCACGGTTGTGGGATTCGACCGACGCGCTGGATTTAGCGGAGATACCCAAAAAACTGTTGATCGTCGGCGGTGGCATTATCGGGCTGGAAATGGCTACGGTTTATCATGCGCTGGGTTCGGAAATCAGCGTAGTCGAGCTAATGGAACAGATCATACCCGGTTGCGATAATGATCTGGTTACCCCACTGTACCGGCGCATTAAAAAACAATATAAAAATATCTGGTTACAAACAAAGGTTACTGCAATTGTAGCGCAGGCAGAGGGTCTGAAAGTTTCTTTTGAGGGAAAGTCAGCACCCGAAGCAGAATTATTTGATGCAGTATTGGTCGCCGTAGGGCGCAGGCCCAACGGCAAGCTGATTGGCGCAGAACTGGCGGGGGTTAAGGTCGATGAATCCGGTTTTATCGCAGTCGATAAGCAGCAGCGCAGCAACATTCCGCATATCTTTGCGATAGGCGATATTGTCGGCAATCCGATGCTGGCGCACAAAGCCACGCATCAGGGTAAAGTTGCGGCCGAAGTTGCGGCCGGTTTAAAAGCCGGATTTGATGCATTAACCATTCCTTCTGTTGCCTATACCGATCCTGAAGTGACCTGGATGGGGCTGACTGAAATCGATGCCAGACAGCAAGGCATAGAGTATGACAAGGCGGTTTTCCCCTGGGCAGCCAGCGGACGTTCATTATGTCTGGGACGTAAAGAGGGCTTGACCAAAATACTCTGTGAAAAAGGAACCGGCAGGTTACTCGGGGCGGGCATGGTCGGCCCGAATGCCGGAGAATTGATTAGCGAGGCGGTACTGGCTCTGGAAATGGGGGCCGATGCCGAGGATATCGGACTGACTATCCATCCGCATCCGATGTTATCAGAGACTTTTGCGTTCGCCGCCGAAATGATCACCGGTTCGATTACCGATCTTTATATAAAAAAGAAGGCTTAAATAGAAGAGACAAGGCGAAATATACTTTCGTTCTTTGCCTTTCGTCCTTTTCCATTAATTTTTTTGCAGTCCAGCGGAATAACCGAGCACCCAAATGAAAACCAAGATAGTTTCTGTCATTGCACTCGCTCTAATCGTCATGATTAACTTCAGCATCTGGAGTTATGTCAATAATCCCTTGCAAGTGCAACCTTGGACCAAAACCACGATGGGCGTCACCTTCGACCCCATGAGAAAACAGGACACGCAAACCAGCAATACCTTTCCTAGCGAAACGGATATTGATCATGATTTGAGTCTGTTGGCCAATAAGGTTCATGCCGTTCGTACCTATAGCGTGCTTAAAGGTCTGGATAAGGTTCCTGAGCTGGCTGCCAAGCATAACCTGAATACCACGGTGGGCGCTTGGATTGATGATAATCTTGAGAAGAATCGACAAGAAATCGAAACTTTAATTAAGGTCAGTCGCCAGAATAATTCGAATATTGTGCGTGTTATGATCGGCAACGAGGTAATGCTGCGCAGGAATATCTCGGAAGATGCGTTGATTGAATATATCCGCGAGGTAAAGAAGAACACCTGGCGCCCCGTCAGTACCTCAGAAACCTGGGATATGTGGTTAGCCCATCCCAAGCTTGTTGACGAAGTCGATTTTATAGGCGTGCATATCCTGCCTTACTGGGAAGGTATTGCGGCTGAAGATGCGGTTGACTATGTTTTTGATCGTTATCATGCGCTACAAAAAGCCTATCCCAATAAACCTATCGTGATTACCGAGGTTGGCTGGCCTTCAGATGGTCAACCGTTTAAACATGCGACGGCATCAGTATCCAATCAGGCACGGTTTCTACGCGAGTTTCTGAATCGCGCCGATGTTGAAAAAGTTACTTATTATATTGTCGAGGCGTTTGATCAACCTTGGAAAATGTCGCTGGAAGGCTCAGCCGGCGCCTATTGGGGGATTTTTAATGCAGATCGCCAACCCAAATATCCTATGGATGGCGATGTGATTGCGATGCCTACCTGGGAGCACTGGGCTACCGGGGCAGCTGTTTTCAGTGTGGTGCTAATGGGCTTGTTTTTATTCACCCGTAGCAGTTTAAAGCTGCCCGGTTTGTTGTTTTTCGGCCTGATTGCCAATCTTGCCGCATCAACGATTTTCTGGTCGGTGTCGATAGGCGCACAGCAATATCAAACCAAGCTTAGCATTGTATTTTGGGGCATCCTGATCTTGATGCAGGTCCTTGCTGCGGTCATTTTGTTAATAGAAAGCCTGGAAATAGCCGAAGTTGTCTGGCATCGGAAAACCGCCAGAACTTTTCAGCCACTTAAACCATCTGCTGATTTCAAATATCCGAAAGTATCGTTGCATCTGCCAATCCATAATGAGCCGCCCGATATGGTGCGCATGACGCTTGAGGCTTTGGACAGGGTTGATTACCCGAATCTCGAAGTATTGGTCATGGACAACAATACCAAAGATCCGGCGGTCTGGGAGCCGGTAAAAGTTGATTGCGAACGTCTGGGGCCGAAGTTCAGGTTTTTTCATCTGGAAAACTGGCCGGGCTTCAAGGCAGGTGCAATCAATCATGCGCTGGAACAAACAGCGCCCGATGCAGAAATTATCGCGGTTATCGACAGCGATTACATCCTGTCACCCGACTGGCTTAACTGCATGGTGCCGTATTTCGATAATGAAAATGTCGGATTTATCCAGTCGCCTCAGGATTATCGTGACCGTGATCAAAGCGCCTTTAAGTCCTTTTGTTATTGGGAATATGCTGGATTTTTCAATATCGGCATGGTCCAGCGCAACGAATACAATGCAATTATCCAGCATGGCACGATGACGATGATCAGGAAATCAGCGTTACTGGAAGTCGGCAAATGGTCGGAATGGTGTATCTGTGAAGACAGCGAATTGGGTCTGCGTCTTTATGAAGCGGGCTATGATTCGGTTTACGTCAAGGATTCGTTTGGAAAAGGCGTCATGCCTGACACAATGTCTGGCTATATGACTCAGCGCTTTCGCTGGGTATATGGCGCTATGCAAATCATCAAGGCGCATTGGCGCAGCTTTTTGCCGTCTAAGAGTCCTAAGCTGACACCGGCCCAAAAGTATTATTTTATTGCCGGCTGGCTACCGTGGTTTTCAGATGCGCTGGCCTTGTTATTTACGATAACCAGTTTAATCTTAACCGCCGTGCTGCTTTACGATCCGATACACAGCGAACTTCCGGCCAACGCATTTTTATTGCCGACCGTAGGTATCTTCAGTTTTAAAATTATCCGGGGCTTATGGCTGTACCAGGCTCGTGTCCCATGCTCTGTCTGGCAATCGTTAGGTGCATCCTTGTCAGGTCTCGCCTTGACGCATACCGTCGCAAAGGGCACCGTACAGGGCTTGTTTACGACCGGAAAACCGTTTATGCGTACGCCCAAGTTTGAACAACACAGTGCCTTATTCGTCGGCTTGTTCACCATACGGGAAGAATTGCTGTTGTTGACCTTATTAAGCATAGCTATCGGAATGATGGCGTCGCTGGAGCATTTTGATAATTTTAGCGGCAGATTATGGATAGCCATTCTGTCGGTACAGGCTGTTCCTTATATTGCAGCCTTACTGACCTTGTTGATCAGCATTGCGCCGGATTATAAGGCTAAAGTGCTTGTCGAAAAATCGGCCGTCAAGCCTACGTCCAAGTCTAAAAAGAAAAAATAGTCGTGCAGATCGGGTTGGGCTATCGCCCAACCCGATCTGCACGATTGTTACATCATGCATCCCGAACTGATAAAGCTGGAAAAAACCTTCAAACCGTCAATTCTAACTAAGATTGATGATCCGCTGTTTGAGCAATACCAACTCGAACTGTGGATGAAGAGGGATGATTTACTGCATCCTGTCATTTCCGGCAATAAGTGGCGCAAACTTAAATACATCCTCGATCATGCGCTGGCCCTAGGCGCAGATACGCTGATCAGCATGGGTGGAGCTTATTCCAATCATCTGCATGTGTTAGCTTATGTCGGTAAGATCTTAGGATTAAAAACCATCGGACTGGTACGGGGTGAGCAACCAGACGTCTTAACTCCGGCTTTGCTGGACATGAACAACTGGGGTATGGAGTTGAGGTTCATAACGCGAACTGATTATCGACTGCTCAGGCAATACAAAACATATGATGCGTTGCCAAGCCTGAAGCCTGGCCAATACTGGTTACCTGAAGGCGGGGCTTTAGGTCTGGCTATGCAGGGTGTTGCGGAACTGGTTGCTGAACTTGACATTCCCTACGACCGGCTGTGTGTATCCTGTGGAACCGGAACGACATTGGCAGGTATTATTAACGCTGTACCGGAGCAAGCAAGGGTATTAGGCTTTGCGGCATTAAAAAATGCGGGTTTTTTAACGGCGGAGGTTGAAGTCTTGTTGTCACAGTCCTGTCATAATTGGCAGATAAACTTGGCTTACCATTTTGGTGGCTTTGCCAAAACCAATGCCGAGTTAAATGCCTTTATTGACGATTTTGAACTAAAAACGTCAATTCCGCTTGAACCAGTTTATACCGGAAAAATGCTGTACGCCATTTACGATTTAATCAAAAATCACTATTTCAGGCCGGGTCAGCGTATTATTGCGATACATACCGGTGGCTTGCAGGGAAAAAGAGGGTAGGCTGCGTATGGTGAACCATATTTCCAATAGCATTCCAAATTTAAAAATGGTGCGCGTTGCGCACCCTACATGGCTGAGTAAAACATGGACACAAACCTAACTGAAACCCCGATAGATCTTCAAAAACCCGAACTTTATCTTAATCGTGAACTGAGCCTGCTTGAGTTTAATAAACGGGTTTTAGCGCAGGCAAACGATGATAAAGTGCCGCTGCTTGAACGGCTTAATTATTTATGTATCTCTTGTTCCAATCTTGACGAGTTTTTCGAGGTTCGTGTAGCCAGCGTTATCCAGATGGCAGCCATCGATCCAAAAGCCGTAGGACCGGATGGCTTAACGCCTAGTGAGCAACTGGAGTTGATCGCCGTCCATGCCCATCAACTGGTTGATGAGCAGTATAAGGTTTTGAACGAGATTCTGATTCCAAAACTGGCCAAGGAAAATATCCGGTTTATTCGCCGTAAGGAGTGGACCGAAGCCCAGCATAAATGGCTGGAAGCTTATTTTAATGATGAGTTGTTGCCGATTTTAACGCCGGTAGGTTTGGATTCTGCCCATCCTTTTCCGCGCATCTTAAATAAGAGTTTAAATTTCATTATCGCCTTGACCGGTAAGGATGCGTTCGGCAGAAATAGCGGTCGGGCTATATTGCAGGCGCCTAGAGCCTTGCCGCGCATCATCCAGCTGCCTGCCGAGGAAGCTGCGGGTGGCGGAGCTAATTTTGTGTTCCTGTCGTCTATCATTCATGCCTTTGTCGATCAGTTATTTAACGGGATGAGCGTCAAAGGTTGCTATCAATTTCGGGTTACCCGGAATAGTGATTTTTTTGTCGATGATGATGCGATTGACGATTTATTGCTGGCCGTGGAAGGCGAGTTGGCCATGCGTAACTACGGTGACGAAGTGCGCCTGGAGATTGATGCCAATTGTCCGGATGAAACCGTTACCTTTTTACTGGATAGGTTTGAAATGACCCGTGATCGTTTGTTTTTGGTTGATGGGCCCGTCAATCTAAACAGAATCCAGGAAATTAATGATCTGATCGGTCGGCCTGATCTTAAATTCCCCCCTTTTAAGCCTGCGGTGCCGCAACAACTGGAGCGCAGCAAGGATATCTTTGCTGCAATTCGGCGCCACGATATTTTGCTGCATCACCCGTTTGAGTCTTTCTCGCCGGTTGTTGAGTTTATTCGTCAGGCGACGGTTTCCTCTGAAGTTCTGGCTATTAAGCAAACGCTGTATCGCACGGGTGCCGATTCGCCTATTGTCAGTGCCTTAATCAAGGCAGCCAGGGCAGGCAAGGTGGTGACGGTGGTTATCGAGTTGAGGGCGCGATTTGATGAAAAAGCCAATATCGGTTTGGCTGCGAAGTTACAGGAAGCTGCTGTGCATGTGGTTTATGGTGTAGTAGGCTATAAAACCCATGCCAAAATGTGTTTGGTGCTACGAAGGGAAGGGAAGCAATTACGTAACTATGTGCATCTGGGTACCGGTAACTACCATCCGAAAACGGCGCAGATTTACACTGATTACGGCTTATTTTCCTGCGATAAGGAATTAGGCGAAGATGTTCGACGCGTATTTGCCCAACTGACCAGTTTGGGGAAAGTCACCAAGCTGAATAAATTATTGCAATCCCCGTTTACCTTGCACAGCGGTTTGATCGAAAAAATTGAACGGGAAATACGTCATGCCAAAAACGGAAAGCCGGCGAAAATCATCATCCAGGTGAATGCGGTTGTTGAAGAGCAATCCATCCAGGCTCTGTACCGTGCCTCTCAGGCTGGGGTCGAGGTAAAATTGATAGTCCGGGGCGTTTGCTGTTTAAAGCCTGGGGTTATTGGCGTGTCTGAAAATATAGAAGTACGGTCGATTATCGGGCGTTTTTTGGAGCATGCCCGGGTATATGCGTTTGAAAATGACGGCAACAGGGAAGTCTATGCGTCCAGCGCGGATTTAATGAATCGCAATATGTTTCGGCGTGTGGAAGTCTGTTTTCCGATTGAAAGCAAAAGATTACAGCTGCGGATTTTGCAGAATCTGAATTTGTATTTAAAGGATAATACTCAGGCCTGGCTGTTGCAGTCCGATGGCAGTTATCAACGCTTGACAAAATCCGACACGGAGGAGTCGGTTCAAGCTCAGTCTGTGCTTATGAATGATTTACAATGAGCACCGGCTTTGAGATTGCTCAGTTAGGGAATAGCTTGCTCAGGCAAAAAGCCGCTGCTGTTGCCGATGTGCATGATGCTGAAATTTTGCAGATTATCGAGCTCATGCAGAATACCTTGGCAATGACTTCGGGCGTTGGCATTGCCGCTCCCCAGGTCCGACAGTCCAAGCGGATTATCATTGTTGCCTCAAGGCCTACGCCTCGTTATCCCAGAGCGCCTCTAATGGAACCTACAGTGATGATTAATCCTGACTTTGAAGTCTTGTCAAAAACACAGGAAAAGGACTGGGAAGGCTGTTTGAGCATTCCCGGGATACGCGCCTTAGTGCCGAGGTATCAGACGATATTGATACGCTATACTGATCAGCAGGGGGCTTTGGTTGAGGCTCGGCTAAGCGGGTTTGTGGCGAGAGTCTTTCAGCATGAGGTCGACCATCTGGAGGGTAAAACCTATCTGGACAGGGTTCAGGATAACACGGATATTTTCTCGGAAAGCGAATACGCTAAATTGGTTGCGGTCGGGTAATGAGAAGTCGATAGTCGTTAACGAAGCATGCGGGTCGAAGTTTGCACTCCGACCCGCATGTTTGAACAGCTTACAAAACTCCGTAACGCACAGTAGCCTGATTGAACAAAGACTTTTTCAACGGCATTCTGTGTTAATTTAAGCTAGAACCCGGGGTGCCCGGTAAGACAGGTATTTTCTGTTTAGGGAATTCGCCGGTCAAACCATTCAAAAAGGCTACAATATCGGCCACTTCGTCCTTGGATAAGTTCTTGCCCAATTGCAGTTTTGCCATCAAGGTTACCGCTTGATCCAGCGTTTTAACCGAACCATTATGGAAATACGGTGCAGTCAACGCGATGTTGCGCAGCGTCGGTACCTTCCACAAATGTTCATCGGCAGGATTTTTGCTGACTTCCGCTAAACCTTTATCCTTTTTGAAATGATGTTGTGCTTCCCAATAGCCGTCGGGTATCACAGGGAACTTCTGGAACATGCCCGGGCCGTTAAATGCCGGGCCGCTATGGCAATGGGTACAGCCTAATTCAGCAACCTTTTCCATGCCGCGCACTTGTTGCGCCGATAAAGCCGATTTATCGCCGGAAACATAACGGTCATAAGGGCTGTTAGGTGTAATCAAGGTTCTTTCGTAAGCCGCAATCGCTTTGGTTGCGTTGTCTTTGGAAATGGCATCCTTACCAAAAGCCTGCTCAAACGGCGCATGATAACCTTCAATAGATTTCAGGCGAGATACTACGTCATCCCAGCTTTTCATACCCATTTCAATCGGATTGGTCACAGGGCCTGCTGCCTGAGCTTCGAGGCTTGCCGCCCTGCCATCCCAAAACTGGACGGTATTAAACGCAGAATTCCAAACGGTAGGCGCACTACGCCCACCGGTTTGTCCATTGACGCCCATTGAGTTGGGCCTGTTATCTTCACCACCCAGCATCGTATTATGGCAGGAAGCGCAGGAAACTGTGCCTGTAGAAGATAAGCGTGGGTCATGATAGAGCATTTGTCCCAGTTCTACTTTAGCCGCCGTTGTCGCATTATCTGCTGGTGCTGGCGCTTCTGTCGGCAAAGTTTCCCAGGCCGAAGCGACTGAAATTGAACCTGCTAAGGTCAGCGCTGTAACTAATAATCGTATTTTAAACATACCATCCTCCTAAATTTTATTTAATATTATTAATGTGGGAAAGCTTAATAACTCAGTAACCTTACTGCACACCCGACAGGATTGTAACTGATGTTAAGCAAGCTATGAAATTTTTACCGCGAAGGCGTAAAAGATCAATGCGAAAGGTTTGTAGCTATTCTGTGTGTCGGCAAAGTCATGGAACGCAGATTACGCAGATGAATATGATTAATGCGGATATAATTAAGGCTGGCATGGGTTAAGGTTTTTGTTGCTCTCATTAATAAATAGAGCTGAGGACAGTGAAGAAAAATCCTGATTGTAACGAATTATGGGGGGATTGTATTATTGACTTAAGTTAAGTACAGGGTAAACGCATTAAAAGCACTTTAAAAACAGGTC
>CANNNN010000009.1 GCA_947506075.1 Methylococcaceae bacterium | reverse complement strand
CTGCACGGTTAAGTATAATCTCGTTATAAATAACAGTTACGATGAATAAACCACATCCAGAGCCCGCTATTTATTTAGGATCGCCCGGCGAAGATATCGGCAGGCAGGACCTGCAAACGATCAAACACCGCTTTAAACGTTTAAATCGCCTGCGCGAGCAGCGAGTTCGGGATTTTTTACAGCCTCGGCAGCGGGTGTTTTTAGATATCTTGCCACTGCTGTTTCATTGCAACTTACCGAACTTGCCAGGCTTTATTTCTTCTGCCACTCCAGCGGGAATACCCGAATACAATCCCGGTAATCAGGCCATAAGTGCCGCGCGGCAACTGGCAAAGAATTTCAATTACACCCGTTTGGCTTCCCATATTTATCCGATTGAAGGTCTGTTTTTAATGGGCAGTGTCGGCAGTATCGCTTTTTCAAAAACTAGCGATATGGATATTTGGATATGCCATCAATCCGATTTATTAGCCTCCGAGATAGATGAGCTGCAAAAAAAAGCCTCGGAAATAGAGTTATGGGCTGCATCGCTGGGACTGGAAGTTCATTTTTTTTTAATGGACAGCAAGCAGTTTCGGCTCGGCCATAACGCCCCTATTTCTTCAGAAAGCAGTGGTCAAACCCAGCATTATCTGTTGCTTGAAGAGTTTTACCGAACAGCCATTTATATTGCCGGGAAAAGTCCTGCTTGGTGGCTGGTTCCTCCCCATCAGGAAGCTAATTATACGAGTTATATCAGGCATATAGTCGATAATCTTTTCATAAATGAGCAGGAATTGATCGATTTTGGCGGCTTTGACGCAGTGCCGGCTGAAGAATTTACCAGCGCTACCCTTTGGCATCTTTATAAATCACTGCACTCACCGCACAAGTCATTATTGAAACTGTTGTTGATGGAATGCTATGCCAGCGAATATCCTGAGACTAGGTGGCTATGTCAGGACATAAAAATAGCCGTTTATCAGGGGAATTTTTTAACGACCGATCTTGATCCGTATTTGCTGATTTACCAGAAAGTTGAAAACTACCTGCAAAAAACCTATAGCCCCCTTCGATTGGCCTTGGCCAGGCAAAGCTTTTACTTAAAAGTGATGGGCTCATCTGCCCACACCATGGACTCTAAGACTCGAGTCATTAGAGAGCAATACATGCAAGCGATTGCCAAACAGTGGAACTGGCCTGTATCCACCCTTGAAGAGCTTAGGCATCTGCGCCATTGGAATATACAAAAGGCAACCTCGGAACACGCGGTTATTTTGCAACAATTGACCCACTGTTATCGCATGATCATGGGCTTTGCCAGGGATTACGTCGCTCAAAATCAGGAAACCAGTAACGATCTTAAATTAATCGGACGAAAGCTCCATTCATTTTTAGAAAAAAAGCCGGGTAAGATTGAAATTATTACTACGCGTTCGGAAGTTCACTCAAAAGAGCAGGTCTTATCCATCGTCGAAAATCGACAGCCGGAAGGCAATGACGGGTGGGCTTTGTATCTGAATACGGTGCAGATGACTAATGCCGCAGATTTCGAGCCGATACAAAAATGCCGGACTTTAATTGAAGTGCTTTGCTGGTTGGTTATCAATGGCCTTTATCACAAGCAACTGCAGCTCCGCTTCAGTTCACACTCACTTAAAATGCCGAACGAAGAACTGTATTCTACCTTGAAGCAGATCAATCTTTTTTTAACCAAAAGCTTTAACTACGATCCTCCACTGACCGCCTACCAAACCATCAAGACGCCGCTAAACTCATTGATTATTATCAATATGGGTATCTCTGATGACGAGGACTTGTGCGTCATCAGTGAGCGCTCCGATCTGCTCAGTTACGGCAAGGGTCGCAGGTGTTTTATTCAAAGCATAAGCAGGATTTCACTGTCCAGCTGGAGCGAAATCACAACCAGCCAAGAGGACGGTCTGGGCGGGCTATTTAACTGTTTTACCGACATCATTAATAACAACAAAAATCCGCTGGCATTAAGTAAGTTGAAATTTGTTTGCCACACCCCAGCCCGGGCCAGCGCCATTATTCTTCGTGTTGAGACCGTATTTAACATTCTGGGTAAATTTTTCTTCAGCCAGCGTGATAAGCATGTGCCTCGTTATATTTTGCCTGGCGGAAGCTCGTTTTATGTATTCCAAAGCCTTAATAAAATCCTAGGGTTCAAGGAACTGAGCACAGAAAAAGCGTTATTAAACCATCTATCCCGCCCTCAGCAACATTTCAGCAATGTTCATTTTGAGCCGCCTGTTCTAGAAAATACGCCCATCAATCTTGTTTATGCGTTGAATAAACCGCAAACGATTCAGCTTTTTTACGTTGAGAACAATGCAGACATTACCGTGTATATTGTTGACGAAAAAGGTGCTTTGTTTGTCCAGCAGCATGAGCATGCAAATCCGGGGTATTTATTGAATCAATATGCTGTTTTTTTAGAGGCTATTTTAAGCCGCAGTTTTTTTGAGGAGCTTTTGATGGTTGAATATCACGAAATAAAAAAAGGCCACGGCAATAACTATGCGCATTATCCGGCGTCACTGAAAGCGACCTCATCAGACTACGAATTAAACCTGCGGATCACCGGGGAAGACACCCACAAGGGTATTGTTTATACGATCTACTGTAATGAACAGGAGTTTTCCTCGCTAGACCACGGCAATCAGGTCTTCCAGGCGGCCTATCAGCATATAATCCAATTTCGGGATGGCAAGATGACTTATCCGGTTCATATCACAGATATAGATCTGCCTCTTTCTGCATTCCGCATCGATAATCCTGAACAGCTGCGTACTATCCATTATTTAAACTATAAACAAAAAATAGAGGCTAAATTTAATAGTTGATAATGAGTAATGTCGCTAAGAACACGAAAAAGCTCAGAAGATTATCAGCACGAAGACTTGGCGCAGCTCATTGTCGATATTACTCTAATTCACCCTCCTCATTTTCTAGGTCAATAGACTAATCGGCTTACACTTGGTACAATTCCTCGAAATTTTTGGGAGTCTTAAGGACTATCTATTTTTGTAAGTTTTCATTTCATCACTCTGGAGTATATTTATGCCAATTAAAGTAGCAATCAATGGTTATGGTCGTATTGGACGCAATATCGTCCGCGCATTATATGAGTCAGGCCGTACCAATGAGATTCAAATTGTTGCTATCAATGATTTAGGTGACGCTAATACCAATGCCCACCTGACTAAATACGATTCAGTGCATGGAAAATTCCCTTTCGAAGTGAGTGTTGACGGCGATTACATCGTTATCAACGGCGATAAGATCAAAGTTTTCTCTGAAAGAGACCCTTCAAAACTCCCATGGGCAGAATTGGGTATTGAGGTGGTTCATGAATGTACTGGTTTGTTTGCCAGCAAAGCCAAAGCTTCCGCGCATATTACTGCCGGCGCAAAAAAGGTTGTTATTTCCTCGCCCGGCGGCAGCGATGTCGATGCCACTATCGTTTATGGCGTCAACCACGAAACGTTGAAAGCATCTGATACCGTTATCTCTAATGCCTCATGCACAACCAACTGCTTGGCGCCATTAGTTAAGCCTTTGCTGGACACTGTTGGCGTGGTTCACGGTTTAATGACCACTATCCATTCGTATACTAACGACCAGGTTTTGACTGATGTTTATCACAGCGATTTACATCGTGCGCGATCAGCCACGCAATCAATGATTCCAACAAAAACCGGTGCAGCCGCCGCTGTTGGCTTGGTATTGCCTGAGCTGGTTGGAAAAATGGATGGTTTTGCGATGCGCGTGCCGACTATTAATGTTTCCGTTGTTGATTTAACCTTTCAAGCGGCTAGAAATACTACTAAAGAAGAAATTGACCAAATCCTGAAAACAGCCTCCGAAGGCCCATTAAAAGGCATACTGGAATTCAACACCTTGCCGTTGGTTTCTATTGATTTTAATCATAACCCTGCATCGTCAATTTATGACTCAGCCTTGACTAAAGTGATGAATGGCAGCCTGGTAAAGGTACTATCCTGGTATGACAACGAATGGGGTTTTTCAAATCGCATGTTGGACACCACTATTGCTTTAGTTAACGCAAAATAACGGATTACCCACTAATGTTAAGAAGAACCAAAATTTTAGCCACACTGGGTCCGGCTACGGATAAGCCCGGCGTACTCGAAGGCATGTTTGAAGCGGGCGTAGATTTTGTACGGATGAACTTTTCTCATGGTTCTGCTGAAGATCACATTAATAGAGCTAATGCTGTCCGCGCGCTTAGCGAGAAAACCGGCAGACTGGTCGGTATTTTGGCTGATTTGCAAGGACCTAAAATCCGCATTGCCCGCTTTAAAGACACTAAGGTACGTTTGGATGAAGGGCAGGATTTTGCTCTTGATATCAATCTTGATCCTTTAGCAGGCGATAATACTCAAGTCGGTATTACTTATGAGCCATTGGCTTTGGAAGTTAAGCCCGGTAGCAGATTATTGCTTGATGACGGTCGTATCGTGCTTGACGTGATCAATGTCGAAAACATGCGCGTTAATTGTACGGTTGTCGTCGGTGGCGACCTGTCTAATAATAAAGGTATCAACTTGATGGGCGGCGGACTTTCTGCTGCTGCCTTAACCGATAAGGACAAGGAAGATATCAAGACAATTGCGATCATGAAATGCGATTATGTTGCTATCTCATTTCCACGTTGCGCTGAAGATCTTCATGAAGCACGTCGCTTGTTAGTTGCCGCAGGTTGTAATGCCGGTATCGTGTCAAAAGTTGAGCGTGCAGAAGCCATAGTGCCTAATGTTATGGACGAAATTATTCTGGCATCGGATGCCGTGATGGTTGCCCGTGGTGATCTCGGCGTGGAAATTGGCGATGCCAATCTTCCTGCCGTGCAAAAAATGTTGATTAAACGCACCAGAGAACTTAATCGTGTTGCGATTACCGCTACACAAATGATGGAGTCAATGATAGAAAACCCGATTCCAACTCGCGCCGAAGTATTCGATGTTGCCAATGCGGTTTATGACGGTACTGATGTAATCATGTTGTCTGCTGAAACGGCTTCGGGTAAATATCCGATTAAAGCCATTGAAGCAATGAACCGTGTTTGTATCGAAGCGGAAAAGCAACCGGTAGTTCGTGTTTCTACGCATCGTATTGATCAACAATTTGAGCATGTCGATGAAGCTATCGCTATGTCAACCATGTACCTGGCCAACCATAGCAAGGTCAACGGCATTGCGGCATTAACCGAATCAGGTTCTACACCTTTATGGATGTCCAGAATCAGCTCGGGCATTCCGATTTTTGCATTCAGCCCTCATCCTGAAACATTGGGCAGAGTCACGCTGTTTCGGGGGGTTTTTCCGGTACTTTTCAAGCATGACGCTACCGACCATGCGGAAATAAACCGGGCGATCATAGCCAAACTAAAAAAACGCGGGGTTGCTGTAAAGGGTGATACCTTCATTATCACTAAAGGCGATCTGGAAGGTGAGCAGGGCGGCACCAACGCTCTAAAAGTGGTTACTATTGGCCAAGGCTTAACGCCTTAAGCGTTGACTGCTTTTAGCCTTGCTGCCTAAAGGACTACTGGGCAATAGGTTCCATCTTAATGGCCTGAAAGACTCTCGTTTTTCAGGCCATTTTTTATTTAAGCGTCCAGGTATCTACACTAATTTTTACTATGTATCTCCAGCTGAAGCTGATGCACAGGCAACTCGTACAGCGTTCACTGGAGTTCTGTCGGGCGAGTGGCTCTGGTCTTTCCGAACTATTGTCGCTTTAGGCCTGCCGAGATCCCTGTCCTGGTTAGCTATGTTTTTCATTGCGGAATTTAACCGTTCTGTTGAAACATCCTGTTCCTCTTTGTTATAAAGAGGGTCTGGTAAATGTTTTCAGATACGTTCATTATCAGATATTGTAAATTACAGCTTACAAAAATGCTTGCATGGCTTTTTCGAGCTACCGTGTTCTCCTGTTCGTAATTACAGCGAGTAGACGAGACGTAGATTGGCGCTCGGTTATTGGCGTCTTATAAGCCGTTGTAGTCTTGAAGTGATGCAGACCCAGACCGACTTTGGGTTATCATTACGCCCATTACAACTATTGAGTGGATGTCTTACTTTGCATACTTTAGCGCAATTAAAAGCAGGTGAACTGAGCCGGGTCAGTCGCTTGCGCATAGCCGAAAATTTGACGGAGTTTCCGGTTGAAATATTTGACCTGGCCGATTCCCTGGAGATATTAGATTTATCGAACAATCGGCTCAGTTGTTTGCCGTTGGATTTTGGTCGTTTGTACCGGTTAAAAATACTTTTTTTATCGAATAATAACTTTGAGCAAATACCCAAGGTACTCTTAGACTGCGCTAATCTGGACACCATCGGGTTTAAAGCCAACCGTATTGTTAGCATCCCGGAAGCGGCTTTTCCAGCCAGCACTCGCTGGCTGATTTTAACCGATAACCAAATCGAGACATTACCCGACTCTATCGGTGAGCTGGGACAGTTGCAAAAATTAATGCTGGCAGGTAATAGACTGACAGCGCTGCCTGCAACCCTGGCGAAATGCACGAATTTACAGTTACTGCGCATTTCAGCCAACCTGCTAGCCTGCTTGCCGGATTGGCTGATGCATATGCCTAACCTAGCCTGGCTGGCCTTTGCGGGTAATCCCTTTAGCCACTTTTCAGATAACGAAAATGCGGGGGTGCCCAAAGTAACACTAGCTGATATTCAGCTGCATGAAATGCTCGGTGAAGGCGCTTCCGGCGTCATTTATCGCGCGACCTGGATAAATCCACCGCTTAGCCTGCAAGGCTCGTCTGAACAACTGGCCGTGAAATTGTTTAAAGGCCATGTTACCAGCGATGGTTACCCTGTTGATGAATTGCAGGCCAGCTTGGCTGCCGGCAATCATCCCAATTTGGTGCGGATGACCGCTCAACTCGCCGAAAACGATCAGTTAGGCTTGATCATGGCTTTAATTCCCGACACGTTCTATAACCTGGGCCTTCCTCCGTCGATGGCGACCTGCACGCGTGATACCTTTGAGGATGGTTTTCAGCTGCCCCTGGCCGATATTGCCCGGATAGCGCTCAGCATTGCCGATACCCTGGTTCATTTACATCAGCAAGGGCTCTGTCACGGTGATTTATATGCGCACAATATCCTGGTTGATCTGGACGCTACTGTTTTGTTGGGCGATTTTGGCGCCACGTCCAGCTTTTCATCCTTACCTGGCTTGCAAAGGGAGGCCTTACAAACCCTTGAAGTGCGCGCTTACGGGCACTTGCTGGACGACTTACTGGGCTTATGCGGTGACAGAGTTAACGGGCTGAAGCTGTTCGAGCAGATAAGTGTATTAAAAACCAGTTATACACAAGTCCATATCAACTCAGGTCTAACTTTTTCTGATATTAAAGGTCAGTTAAAGGCGTTAATTGTATAACTACCGGGTGAAAGTCTGTGCCTAAAAAATAATCCTGTATTAAACATATATAGGAAAATGGAAAGCATATGACACTGATTGACATGGATGTTTTAAGCGTTGAGGCCTATTTATCTTGGTTTTTAAAAGCAGGGATTATCCGTGTGTTATTAATCAGGTTAGTTTGGTATTTTTTATTGCGAATTGCCTTATTAGCAGAAGTTATTTAAGCCAACTTTGCGCAATGTTTTTTAACGCTAATTCGGCTGGTCTATAGTCATTATGTGGCGCTTCAGTTAACAATATAAGCTGTAATTCAGGTGATGAATCCTTGGTTAAGCGTTTGATTAATTGTAGCCATTTAGCCCGGTAAGGGTCGGCTGTATGATGCGCGCCAATTTGATACCAGCGCATAATGACTAAATTTCTTTCATTGCTGCTGATCACCGTTTGATCAACCCGCAACTCCTGATCATTATTGTCTGTCAACTGAGCTTGGCTGGTTTTAATTTCTTTCCACGATTCACGCTGTTTCGATGTCAGCAACTTATTCTCTGAGCTGACGAGTTCGGGGCCTCCTTGTGATTCCTGTCCAAAGTTTGCCTGATAAATGCCGAAAACAGCTCGGTCTTTGGAAAAATATACCATCGATTCTGTAGTGACTCCGTTAAATTGGGGTGACCAGGCCCAGTGCGGATCGGCTTCAGTTTGCCAGTCTTTTTTGGCCAAGACCTGCTCATGCTCTAGTCCAATTGGTGCAGGGGCTTGCTGTTTTAGCCACACGGAACTCATCGGCCAGATAATGTTTGAAAAACTGACTAAAACTAAAGCTGCAAAAAATACTTGATTGGCATAGGTAATGACTGTTCCTTGTGGGGAGCTTGCGAAATTTTGTGCTGGGACTATAGGCGGATCTTTCCAGAATGAGCCGGCATAAAATAATAACATCATGACCAAGCCAAAAAATAAGGCTCCGTAAATGATATGATCAACACCTACGGCCAGCGTCATATTGCTAAAGTGTCCTATCATCATAATCAGATAGGCGCGAATACCATTGGCCAGGATAGGAACAATAATAGCAAGCAGCGAAAATAGCGCACGTTTTCGAAAGCCGGAAAAAGTAAGATAGGCGTAGACAAAACCCAGTGAAACTGAGGCAATAAGATAATTGATGCCACTGCAGGCTTCTGCAACCCTCCAGCTGCCGGACGCCAAGGTCAGGTTAAGACCTTCCCGTAAAACCGGAATTCCTGAGAGGCGAATTAAGAATACTGAGATGTCGGCGGTAATCTCCATCAATGGCGCGATAAGATCACTGCCGACCGGCACCATAAAAAACAAGTAACCGAGTGGGAACAGTAGTTTTGAGCTTACGCGATCACCCAGTATCGTCCAGATTCCACTGATCAACATGCCTACAACGGCAAATTGCTTAAGAACTTGAATATTAACCAAATCTGCGACCAGCCAAAGAAAGCCGAGTGCAAGCACGGCAATTAATGCTATCCAGCTAATGGACGGACATAAGGTCAAATAGGTGCTTTTTCGTGACCAGCCTAGCCATAAACTGATAGGGGCAATGACAAAACCGTGATTATAAGTACTGGAATGATACCAAGTTCCAACAATAGAGCTCCAGGTATCAAAAAAAATGGCTGTTGATAAGAATGTAATTAAAAACAAGCCACCGGCTGTTTTTACCCAATAATCAGATAAGGTCATTAATAATTCTCTAGCGATACGTGTGCAGGTTAAAACCTAGGCACAAAGCCAAATTTTAGCATAACGCAATTAATAAGAGAGTTCTATTCATGCTCGGCTTGAATGATTTGAACAGCTACGATGATAAAGGATGGTTTTATTTGCCGATAAATGGCTTAGCTGAATAGTTTGTGAATCGTCTGTACCTAATCAGGAAACAATCCATGTATTCCTGGTGTTATTGTCAACAATAGGGGGCTTTAGTATAGTGAACTCGTAGTTTAAAAAACTTTTCAATTTTATACGAGGACATACTCATGAACGACCTGCAAAAAGATATTTTAACCGGAACAGTATTCATAATCGGCCTGTTAGGCTTTATTTCCGGCGAATTCATCATTTCTTCTACATTGTTCGCCTCTGCAGCCATAGCCAGCAATGTTAACGTGAACCGTAAGCGAGTTAAAACTGGACAATTATCATGCGAATGATTTTCCTCTGTAGGATGCTTATCCCTGCAATGTGAAGGCTTCCATCTTAGAAGCCTTTGCTTTTGTGTTTCACTACGAAGTTAAAATTCCCTGCAGAGCTGATTTGATGACCATCAGCCAAGCTCAAAATCAAAATCACCAATACACACCTAGCAATAAGAACATTCCAAGCACTAAAAATTTCATCGCCCACATTTCCATGGAGCAACGGCCATAATGATCATAGTGGCGCATAATCTCTTCAACTTTATTAGCGCCGACTTGGTCTCGCATGTGAATCCTTCTTTTCATGTTGGCTTTCCCCTTTATTTAATAAGTAACGATCGATAACTGCGCATTTGCCCCACTAATACGCCCTGAATTTCCACTTGCGCGGGATGATAGCGTTGAGCTTCCATTTGGGAGTTGGCTGGAATTAACAAGGTTTCATGTGGATACTGTTCGATAAATTTCAGCGTGGCCTCGTTTTTTTCAACTAAAGCCACGACGATTTCGCCATTACGGGCGTGGCAGCGCTGTTCTATAACCACCCAGTCGCCATCATAGATGCCTTCTTCAATCATCGAATCGCCTTTTACCTTGAGCACATAACAAGGCTGGTCGGTTTTGATTTCATCGGGGATGGTCATATAACGCACATCTTCAATCGCCTCAATCGGCTGCCCAGCGGCAATCATGCCGACATAGCGTAGCGAATGCGGCGTTTCCATGCTTACCTGTCCGAGTTTCCTGGCTTTCTCTGTTAAGCGAATGCCCCGGTGTTTGCGATCCAAGGCTTCAATCAGTTCAGCTGCAATCAATCCCTGGATAAGGCGATGCAGCGAACCGCGTGACTTTAGTCCAAGCGCTGCGCACAACTCGTCCAACGTCGGAGGATGGCTAAAAGCCCCCGGATTTTGTAATAGAAAATCAACGATCTCTCTTTGCTTTCGGGTTAGTGTGTTCATATTATTAGCTTCCTTTTTGTTCTATTTAACAATAACACAAGACCATAATAAGAACAATAAAAGAACTTTTGATTTTTGAAGCCAACTACGGAGCAATGTTAAGTGCTGGATTTAGTAATCTGTCGTTGATGGTTGCGGCAAGTAAATCTTCAATATAAACGAACGGGAATATAAAATTGAGGGCTTTCAGTTGTTGAGTGATTGGCTGTATTATGGGTATTTTTTGAGATTGATGGTCTATACAATGCCGGATCCCGTAAGGGGTTTTCGGGACACAGAAGCCATGGAGGTTTGCCAAATCGATTTGAAGTGTTGATGCGATACATAATTCAATAATGTCATAGTCCTACGACCATTTTTTTGAGCAGGGTCATGCCATCACATCCTTGTGTTCTGGATTACGGCAATCCCTGTTGGAATGACAGTGTTACAATTCAAGCAGTTTTTTAATCTCCAGATTGGGAACTAGCGAAGATTCATTTAAATCCCTTCAAATCAGTGTTATCCGTGTTCCATAAAAGATTCCTAGTCAATTTACTAACCCATGCTAGCTACCCTCGTCCGCTTCTCCATCCGTTTTTACGGCATCATCATCCTGCTTGCGCTATTGATCCTAGTCTATGGCAGTTACCGCTACGCTACGGCGGGTCTGGATATTTTTCCTGAATTCTCCCCCAAAGAGGTCATTATCCAAACCGAAGCACCGGGCCTTTCCTCGGAACAGGTTGAAGTGCTGGTCACCCAGCAAATCGAAACAGCCATCAGCGGCTTGATCGGCATGAAGTCGGTGCGCTCCGAATCCATCCAGGGTCTGTCGATTGTTATCGCAACCTTTGTCGAGAACAGCGATGTGTACCGTAATAGAGCGCTGATTGGCGAACGCCTGACGACACTGGCGGGACAGCTGCCGCAAGGGTTTACACCGGTTGCGATACCGTTGTCCTCATCGTCTGCGACCGTATTGACCATCGGTTTAAGCAAGGCTGAGCAAACGGATTTAATGGCCTTGCGCAGTCTGGTCGACTGGACGATAGTGCCGCGCTTGAAGGCTGTTCCTGGGGTTGCCGATGTCAACGTGTTCGGCGGTGATATTCAGCAATTGCAAATCCAGGTCGATCCTGTGCAACTGCATCGTTTCAATCTGACGCTGGAGGATATTATCCAGGCTGCGGCTAAAGCCGGGACTATTCAGGGCGGCGGTTTTATCGAAAATAATAACCAGCGGTTCACGTTGCGGGTGATAGGACAACCCGCCACGCCGGAACAATTTGCCAAGATTCTGGTTAAACGGGATCAGGGGCATAGCGTTACGTTGGATGAAGTGACTAGGATAGTTTACGCCCCGGAGCCGCCGATCGGTGCGGCGCAAATTATCGGTCAACCTGGCATCGTAATGATGGTAATTGGCCAATACGGGGCCAACACTTTGTCGGTGTCCAGGCAGGTCGAACAGACGCTGAAAGAGTTTGAGCCTATTTTCAACAAACAGAATATTAAGTTTTATCCGCACTTGTTTCGGCCTGCCGATTATATCGAACGCTCGCTGAGCAATTTGTCGGGACATTTGCTGGTCGGCGGTTTGTTCGTGCTGATTATTTTGTACCTGTTCTTGTTTAATTTTCGCACTGCGTTGATTTCGGCGCTGGCCATTCCGGTGTCGTTGATCGGCGCAGTGATTGTGCTGCTGGCAACCGGTGTCAATCTGAATATCATGGTGCTGGGCGGCCTTGCTATCGCGTTGGGCGAGGTGGTTGATGATGCGATTATCGATACTGAAAATATTTTCCGACGCTTGCGTGAAAATCGCGTGTTAATGCAACCGCAGCAGGTCGCGACCGTGGTTTATAGCGCCTCGCTGGAAGTGCGCAGCTCCGTGGTTTACGCCAGTTTTATTGTCGCGCTGGTTTTTGTACCGCTGCTAACCTTGAATGGCGTGGCCGGACGCTTGTTTGCGCCGTTGGGCTATTCGTATATTTTGGCAATTTTAATGTCGTTGCTGGTCGCGCTGACCTTAACGCCGGCGCTGTGCTATGCGTTGCTGGGCAATGCTGACTTGGTTAATGACGATCCACCGCTGATCAAACGCATCAAACCGTTCTACAGAAATCTGTTAGGCAAGGTTTACAAGCATTTTAAACCGGTCGTTATTGCCAGCCTGATTATTTGCCTATCGGGCTTGCTGGCTTTATTCAGTTTGGACAGTAAGTTTCTGCCAGAACTGCGTGAAGGACATTACATTATTCACACCAGCAGTATTCCCGGCACCTCGCTACAGGAATCGATACGCATCGGCAGCAAGCTCACCGAACAGTTTATGGCGATTCCGGGCATACAATCGGTATCGCAATGGGCGGGCAGGGCAGAGCGGGGCGCCGATACCTACGGCAGCCATTACAGTGAGTATGAAGTGCGTCTGGAGTCGATGTCGGGCGCACAGCAGCAACAGATAAAGGACAAGCTGCGGGCCGTTCTGGTTACTTTTCCGGGTATTTTATTCGAAGCCAACACCTTTTTGACAGAACGGGTCGATGAAACCATTTCCGGTTACACCTCGGCGGTGGTGGTCAATATTTACGGCAATGACCTGAATCTGCTTGATGGCCAAGCCCAGGCAGTCGCCGGGATTATGGGGGGCATTAGGGGGGCTACGGATGTGCAGTTACGCTCTCCGCCCGGCACGCCGTTATTGCAAATTGTGTTAAACCTTGACCTGCTGAACTTCTGGGGCGTATTACCGGCCCAGATTGTCGATACGGTACAGGCCGCTTACGAAACCCGAGTGGTGGGTAAAAATATTCAGGGCAATAAAATCTATAATGTCGCTGTGACCTTGACGCCGGAGCTAAGACAGCAAGTCGAATCGATAGCAAAATTGCCGATCAGAACCCAGGATGGGACGCTGATTACGCTGGAACAGGTCGCAGAAATCAGGCATACGGCCAGTCGCTATAATATTTTGCATCAGGGCTCGCAACGGCGTCAGACAGTTACTGGCAATGTGCTGGCCCGGGACCTGGATGATTTTATGGCAGAACTTAAAGCGCGGGTGTTATCCGAGGTTTCTTTCTCTGTGGATAGTTATCCAGAGTTTACCGGTGCGGCAGTTGAACAGGCTGAGGCGCGGAAGGAATTGATTCTGCATGCACTGCTGGCCGGAGTCGGTGTGCTGATTTTTATTTATATCGCGATAGGCAGTATCCGTCATGTGTTGCTGACACTCGCCAATCTGCCTTTTGCTCTGATCGGCGGAGTTGCCGCCGTGGTATTTACCGGAGCCACGTTATCGGTCGGTTCGGTCGTGGGCTTTGTGACGCTGTTTGGCATTACCGTACGCAATAGCATCATGTTGCTGTCTCATTATCGCTATTTGGTTGAAGTCGAAGGCAAGGCCTGGAATCTGGACACCGCTATACTCGGTGCCCAGGAGCGCTTGCCGTCGATCCTGATGACCGCGCTGGTCACCGCCCTGGCGATGTTTCCGGTCGCGTTCAACAGCGACAACCCCGGACGTGAGATCATGGGGCCGATGGCTGCGATTATTATCGGCGGGCTGACCTCTTCAACCTTGCTTAACTTATTATTATTGCCCGCTATTTTATTGCGTTATGGAAAATTTAAATGCCAAACTGATACCGATAGATAGCAATTCGGAGGCGATTATTTTGTTGCACGGCTTAGCCAGAACTCGTCGTAGCATGAGTAAAGCGGCCAAACTGTTGGCTGCTTACGGCTATAAAATCATCAATGTGGATTATCCTTCGCGTAGCGCAGACATCAGTAGTTTGGCGCAACACTACATTGCTGTGGCACTCAGCCAATGCGCGGCGCCGGACATAAAAAAAATCCATTTTTTGACGCATTCTATGGGCGGCATTTTGCTGCGTGATTATCTGGCTAGATTAAGTATCGATAAACTCGGGCGAGTGGTGATGCTGGCGCCGCCGAATCAAGGCAGCGAAATTGTTGATAAACTGGGGGGGCTGGTTGCTGTTTTATTATTTAAATGGCCCGGCCGGAGTACAGTTGGGTACTGATAAAAGCAGCGTGCCAAATAGGCTGGGTCCTGTAAAATTTTCTGTCGGCGTTATTGCTGGAAATAAAACGGTCAATCCTGTGCTTTCATGGCTGATTCCCGGAGTCAACGACGGCAAGGTCTCGGTGAATCGCGCAAAGGTTATAGGTATGAAAGATTTTATCGTGATGCCCTATTCTCATGCCTTCATCATGCGGCAAGAGGCCGTCATAGAACAGGTCGTACATTTTATTCAGCAGGGGTATTTTGCACGATGAATTATTTCCTATCCTGGCTGTTTTCTTTATCAGCAGGTATTAACTCGACGCGCAGCATCTCACACATTTTTATCGCCAGATCGCGTTCATTTTCAGCTTTTGTAAGTCTGTCTTTAGTCGTTAGCATATCAAACTCAAGTTTTATGGCGCGCCTAAACCACTCTTCACCTGATGATTGAAGCGCCTTGTTTTTTTGCATTAACTCGAAAATATGTTTGTTTGTCTTGTTCAGATGAGCAGCTACCGTTTGTAGTTGGTTTTGAACAGAACAAAGGAGAACCGCGCAACTTTTTACACCTTCGCTCATTATAGATTGAGCTTTGCAGCTTAGTCTTAGTTCCGCTGTCTTTTGGTTTAACTCAGCCTCTAGCTGTTCGATTTTTTTTATCGCAGCATCATATTTTTCGGATACTCCCTCGACTTGTTCATGTGTGTCAAGCGGAGCGTTGCTGTGGTTGTGAGTGAAATTGAACATAATGGTCTATTTATTTGCACGAACGGCTTGGGGTTATAGGGTGGCTCTAGAATAAGGAATTCAACTTTTTCAATCAATAAGCGCGATTACTTATCAAAAATTGTGAGGCGGTTTAAAAAATAGAGAACAGACAACGCAGATGGGTCGGGTAATCGAGGATGAAATTTAAATAATATATTTTTTCATAAAGTGATCTAAAACAAGGCTGGCAGAGGTGTCGGTAGATTAAACCGCAATTCTCGTTGTGACTTTTAGTCGTTCATTTTACCTATGGCATGATTATCTTGCTGGATAACGGCAGCCGGTACGGGCTGCTTGGACGGTGATATTCAGAGCAAGGATGTTGGTGTGGAAAGCAATGTCGCCAATCAGCAGGCATCAAAGAGCTAGCCATGGTAAAAAGCATTAGGTTAACTGGACGGAATAAATGGGGGCAGAGTAAACTAAAATCTAAGTTACTCTGCCCCCTGTTATTCGCGGAGTAAGCATTAAATGCAGGTGGGGTCTGCGCTTCAGCAGGGGGATTTATTTATTGCGAGTTGTCCTATTTGGCGCTTCCTGTTTTTTAAACTTACGTTCTTTAAAGTCGGGCTTCGTGGCGAGCCCCGGTTTTTCATTGACCATGCCCGCAAATTCAAACAGCAAGTCGAGCTCTTTATCGGTCAGTTCATAAAACGCGCTGGTTTTCAAGCGCTCCGGCAATACCACAGGCCCATAGCGCACCCGCATCAGGCGACTGACGATGACTTGCTGTGATTCCCACAACCGTCTTACCAGACGGTTCCGGCCTTCGGTAACAATCACGTTATACCATTTGTTAGCACCTTCTCCGCCGAAAAAGATAATCTTGTCAAAATTGGCTTTGCCGTCTTCAAGCTCCACACCTTCCTTCAGCTTTGCCAGCATGGTATTAGGAACCTCACCCAAAATACGCACTGCATATTCGCGCTCCACTGCGGATGAGGGATGCATTAACCGATTGGCTAGCTCGCCATTATTGGTAACCAATAATAATCCCGAGGTGTTGATGTCCAGGCGACCCACCGAGACCCAGCGACTGCCAGCCAGTTTCGGCAGTTGCGTAAACACCACTGGGCGACCTTCCGGATCACTGCGCGTAACCACTTCACCGACCGGTTTATGATAAAGCAGCACTCGGGTGGGTTGCTCGGCAAATTTTTCCCAGTGAACCACGCGATCATTGACCTGCAATTGATCGCCGATTTTCAAGCGGTCACCTAGACCGACAGGGTTACCGTTAATCTTTAAGCGCCCTTCATCTATCCAGCGTTCAATTTCGCGTCTGGAGCCGACGCCGCCGCGCGCCAGGACTTTCTGAATACGCTCGCCATCAGCGCCCCCCCTTTGCCCTCTGTTTTTCAAAGAGGGGGATTTGGCGGTGTTATCGCCATGTTCGTCAGAAGCATTAATCGGTTGCTGTGCTGAGCCTTGCGATGGCTTCAGCGGCCTGTTCGAGGGTTTCTGCTCCCTGCGTTGCCCTGTCTCCTGCTTCCGGGTGGTCGCCTGTGGTTTCTTGCTGCTCGTTGGTTTCTTGTTCTTCACTCTTTACCTGCGTAGGTTGTTGCGTTGTAGCTATTGACGGATTATCCAGCAACACATCAAGCCCTTGAATCTCTTGCAAGGTTGGTAATTCGTCCAATGATGTGATATTAAAATAATCCAGAAATTGTTTGGTTGTACCGTATAAAGCCGGTCTGCCCGGCACTTCTTTATGCGCCACTACCCGAATCCACTCGCGCTCCAGTAGCGTATGAATAATGCTTGAGCTGACGCTGACACCACGTATATCCTCAATGTCGCCGCGTGTCGCCGGTTGCCGGTAGGCGATAATGGCCAGCGTCTCCAATAAGGCCCTGGAGTATTTGGGCGGTTTTTCTTCAAACAGCCGCGATACCCAGCGCGACAACTCCTTTCTAACCTGAAATCGATAACCGCTGGCTATCTGTTTTAATTCAACCGGCCGGTAGCGATAATCCTCCTGTATAGCCTCAATCGCAGTCAATATTTCAGCTATTTCCGGCTGTTCAATTTCAGGAAATACTTGCTGCACCTGCTTACAGGTCAGCGGACGATTGGCAGCAAATAAAATTGCCTCGACTACACGTTTTATTTCCACGTTAATTTCAGGTTGTTCAGTTACGGAAGAGGCGTCCTTAGTCCCTAGGCTATGCTCAGGACAGGTATTGTCGAAAATTTTGTCCTCAGCCCTGCGCCGGAATTCAAGGCCTGCATTGTCGATAGGTCCGCCCAGAGTTGCGTCAAAGGTCGATGGCGTCGGTTCAACTATAGGCTTCGGCTTCGATTTCGGTCTCGGCGTAGGCTTGGGCGGTTCTGACTCGGATTTCGGCAAAGGGTTCTGACTGGATAATGTCGATGAGTCGCTCTTTGCTGAGTTCGAGGATGGCCAGAAACGAGACAACAACTCCGTGTCGACCTTCTTTTCGGACAAATAATTGAGAGAAAAGGAGACTATCCGATCCTTTAAGGTTTTCCAATATGGCTGACATTCGTTCACGGACAGATAAGGCTTCTTTGGTAATTTGATGGTGACTAAGTTGCTCAACTCTTTTAAGTACATCCTGAAAGGCCAGCAGCATTTCTTTGAGCTGGACATCCGGCAAGTTTTGTTCAATATCTTTCAGCGCCGAAACATCGACGCCAATTTCAAATATATCTCGCTCAATTCTGGGCAACTGATCAATTTCTTCAGCCGCATTTTTAATCAACTCATATTCCTGCAAGCGACGAATCAAGGTTGCCCTCGGATCTTCCTCTTCTTCTTCAACGTCGATCTGCCTGGGCAATAGCATTCTGGACTTGATTTCCGCCAGCAACGCGGCCATGACCAGATATTCTGCTGCCAACTCCAGATTCAATATCCCCATCATCTGAATATAGGCGATGTATTGATGGGTTATCTGGGCTATCGGTATGTTAACAATATCCAGGTTCTGCCTGCGGATCAAATACAGCAATAAATCCAGCGGGCCTTCAAAAGTGTCCAGCAACACTTCGAGCGCATCAGGCGGAATATAAAGATCTTCCGGCAAGGTGTTAAAAGGTGCGCCGTTAACCTTCGCAAAAGCCGGGGCTTCCGCTAGAATTTTGACAGTATCCTGAGGTGCGTCCACCAGTTTGGTCATGCTGGAAACATCATTTCGTCCACAAAAACACGAAAGTTTTCAAAGAGGCTCCCCGTTGTGATTTGCCAGCGACTGTGTAATACAACATACCTGATTTAGTTCGAGGACTAACTGCGGTTTTTAGGATTAAGCTATAGTCCGGCGATTGAAAAAAATATTTTTTGTGCGACAAACATCGGGTAAGCCAAAATCGCCCCCAGCGCATTGGTATATAACAACAGCAATAAAATAATAAAGCCGTAGCGCTCCAGACGATTATATTGCCAGGCCAGCTTCCCTGGCAAAATCCCGGTCAAAATCCGACTGCCATCCAGCGGCGGAATAGGTAATAAATTAATCAGCGCCAGTGCCAGGTTGATGGAAATTCCGGCAATTCCGGTATAAATAAGCGGTAACGAAACAGCTTCGGTTTGAGCGCCTATCGTCACGCCAACCCTGGCTATTAATGCCCAACCGACCGCCATCAATAGATTGGAGGCCGGGCCAGCCAAAGCGACTATCGCCATATCGCGCCGTGGATTTTTAAAGTTTCGCGGATCGACCGGCACAGGCTTTGCCCAGCCGAAGATAAAGCCGGTGCCCGAGATCAGTAATATCCCTGGAAGAATAATGGTACCTACCCAATCGACATGCTTGATCGGATTTAAGGTTAATCGGCCCAGCATAAAGGCCGTGTTATCACCGTATTTCCTTGCGACCCAGCCATGCGCCACTTCATGCACGGTAATCGCAAAAATAACCGGCAAGATCCAGACTACTATGCGTTGCAACAAGGTCAAATTATCCATTATCTGTTATTCCAACATTGGTGCAAGACCTTTGCCCTGCCGGGTGATCTCAACGCCATTAGCGGAAAACTCGATAATAGTCGTTTGTTCAGAATCGATAATCCCTGCATCAATGATCAAGTCCAGTTCACGTTCAAGCCTGGTTCTGATTTCGTAGGGATCGGTCAAGGCCTGCTCTTCTCCGGGCAGCATCAAGGTAGCGCTAAACAATGGTTCGCCAAACTCCTGAACCAGCAATTGCGCGACCGGGTGATTCGGGATGCGTATGCCTACGGTTTTCTTTTTCGGATGTTGCAATCGGCGTGGAACTTCGCGCGTAG
>CANNNN010000008.1 GCA_947506075.1 Methylococcaceae bacterium | reverse complement strand
GCAATCGAATTGCCCTCAACAAGCTCCGGTTTGGGAGCGGCAGCTTGGGGAATCGCTGGGGTCTGTGGTCGCCAGATTCTTACTGGCGAATCGGCAATGGACGGGTTCTATTATGCATGTATCAGTAAGGTATAAGACGCCTCTTTGTTACGCAATAGTGTATTGTCTTTTGCTGGGACTGTTGCCTGCGTCCAGTCATGCTGACCCGGGCGTAGATGTAAAGAGCGCAGCGATAAGCTTGCAAGGCGATAACTATCTGTTGTCTGCGGAGGTGGATTATCGTCTGAGTGCGAAGGCGAAGGAGGCGCTGCAAAATGGTATACCGTTGTATTGGGATATACACATCAAGACCCTGCAACACCGCAACTATGTCTGGGACAAAACCCTAGTTACTGCCGTTATCCGTTACCGCATCCAGTATCTTGCATTATTGAATATGTACAGGGTCAGAAATGAAAATAGCGGGGAGCAGTATAATTTTTCCACGTTGCCTGTGGCGCTCGCTTTAATGTCAACATTGCATGATGTTCGGGTACTGGGTAAGTCGATTTATGCTCCGGAGCGGCGTTACTCGGTTGCTATCAAAGTAACGCTGGATCGGGATGCGCTGCCTTTGCCGCTTCGTCCGGTTGCCTATACTAGCCCGCAATGGTATTTATCCAGCGATTGGACCTTATGGCCTTTGACAAAATAAAACCTCCGATCAGCTTGTCTATCGTAATCCTGTTTGGTGTGATTCTGCTGCTGCTGCAGCTGATGAGTTCAGCGACACAGGAGTCTTCACAGCTGAGCGCGATGTATTCCTGGTTGCTGTTGGTTAATGCCTTGGGTTCTGTGGTATTGCTGGGACTGGTCGGCGTCAATATTTATTCGCTGGCGCGAGAGTTAAAAAAACGCGAGGCGGGTTCGAAGTTAACCACGCGGATGGTGTCGTTGTTTGTGGTGCTGGCTTTGGCGCCCGCCGTTATTGTGTTTTATTTCTCGATGCAATTTTTACATCAGGGTATAGACAGCTGGTTTAATGTGGAAATAGACCGGGCAATGGAGGATGCGCTTGAGCTCAGTCAGGCCTCGCTGGATCAACGTATGCGCTGGCATTTGCGCCAGACCCAGCAATTGACCGGGAGTCTGGTCGAGGCTTCAAAAACCCAGGCGACGCTGGAAATGGAGCATCTGCGTGAACTTTCCGGGGCATCAGAAATGACGTTATTTTCCCGGCAGGGCAGAATTATTGCGTCAAGCAGCATCAATCCTGGCGATATTCTGCCGAGTTTGCCGGAGGAGCATATCTGGTTACAGTTGCGGCAGAATTCAGAGTATGTCGCGTTGGCACCAGTGCGCGGAGATGAATTGATGGTCAGGGTCATCGTTACCGTTAAGTCCAAGGACATGCAGTATTTGCAGGCTTTATATCCGGTGCCGGTAAGAATTGCCGATTTGGCCGATTCGGTGGAATTTGCCTTTGTGCGCTATCGGGAGATGCATTTTTTACGAAATTCATTAAAAATGAGTTTCTCGCTGACCTTGTCGCTGGTGTTATTGATGAGTCTGCTGGCGGCCATCTGGGTGGCCTTTATCAGTATCCGCAATATTGTTGCTCCGGTAAGAGCCTTGGTTAAGGGGACTCAGGCGGTGGCTTCAGGGCATTATGACCAGGACTTGCCGGTGATTGCCCAGGATGATTTGGGTTTTCTGGTGGAGTCCTTCAACGAGATGGCTCATCGCATAGCCAGAGCCAGTGATGCAACCCGAATGGCCGGTATTGAGGTGGAAAATCAGCGGGCTTATCTGGAAACGATACTGGCGAATTTAACGGCCGGGGTGATTAGTTTTGATGCGAGCTTTAAGATACGGACTGCGAATCAGGCGGCTTACCGGATTTTTCATATTCCTGTGTATCAGTTTATCGGGCGGACTTTATTGGAGTTGGTTCAAGGTTATGCGGAACTGGCTGAGCCGTTAAAATCAATCCAGCGCTTATTGGAGCAAGCGGATGATATATGGCAGCAACGGATTGCTTTTTTGGGCTCCAATGGGCGGCAGGAATTGTTGTGCAGAGGTACGCCGCTATTTTCACAGGAAGGGTTGCGCGTCGGGGCGGTGGTGGTTTTTGATGATGTGACCGATCTGATTCAGGCGCAAAAAAATGCGGCCTGGGGCGAGGTGGCCAGAAGACTGGCTCATGAAATCAAGAATCCGTTGACGCCGATACAGTTGTCGGCGGAACGCTTGCAGCATAAGCTGGCGGATAAGTTGGCCCCCGCTGATGCAGATATGTTGCAACGCTCAACCGCCACCATTGTGCAGCAGGTTGAGGCGATGAAAGAAATGGTCGATGATTTTTCGGAATATGCCAAGCCTTCTAAAAAGCAAACCGTGGATATTGATTTGCCCGGTCTGGTACGGGAAGTGTTGGCGTTGTATGCGTTAAGAGCCGGCGTTAAATTTAAAGTCGATTATGATGCGGGATTGTTGGTGATTAAGGGCGATCCGGTCAGTATCAGGCAAGTACTTCATAATCTGATAAAAAATGCGTTGGAAGCGATAGAGGGTCAGGGCTTGATTGAAATAAGCCTGCGCCGGGTGCAAAAAAATAATACCGACTTTATTGAAATAGCGCTTTATGATGACGGTCCGGGCATTAAAGATGAGCAACTTGAGCAAATCTTTGAACCCTATGTTACGACCAAGGCCAAGGGTACGGGTTTGGGTTTGGCGATAGTTAAAAAAATAATTGAAGAGCATGGCGGTGCGATCTGGGTCGATACCAGCCGTAAGGTGGGAGCGGGCTTTATTATTCAGCTTCCTGCACGTAATTTTTGAGGGATCAGGTAAATATGAGTGTACACATGCCACGTATATTGGTTGTAGATGATGAGCCGGACATTCGTCGGTTGGTCTGTGAGATTCTTGAGGATGAAGGCTATCAGGTTGCAACCGCCGAAAATGCCAGTGCCGCCCGGGAGCTTAAAAAATCCAATGCGCCCGATTTGATACTGCTCGATATCTGGATGCCGGATACCGACGGCATTACCTTGTTAAAAGAATGGGTTGCGGAAGAAGCATTGCTTTGTCCGGTGGTGATGATGTCAGGACATGGCTCTGTTGAAGCGGCTGTCGAAGCAACCCGGTTGGGTGCTTATGATTTCCTTGAGAAACCGCTGTCTCTGGCAAAATTATTATTGATCGTGGAAAGGGCTCTGGAAGCCAGTAGTCTGCAACTGGAAAATGCAGGGCTTAAGCAGCAGTTGCACGCTGATATTGAGCCGGTCGGCAAAAGCGCAACTGTTGCGCGCATCAAGGATCAATTAAAGCGCTTGGCTCAACATGATGCTCGGGTGTTGTTGGTCGGTGAGGCGGGCGTTGGCAAGGAAATGTATGCGCGGTATCTGCATAATAACAGCGCACATCGGGACGGTCCCTTTGTGGATGTGGCGGTAGGCAGCATATCCCCTGAAAATTCGGCCGTGGAATTTTTCGGCAAGGAAGATGCCAGCAAGATTTATCCTGGCCTGTTGGAGCGGGCGCATAAGGGGACGTTATTTTTAGGCGAAATTGGCGGTATGGATAAGGAAACCCAGCTTAGACTGCTAGGCGCGCTGGAATCCAGTTCTTTTCTGCGGGTAGGGGGTAGTGCGGCGGTTCGTGTCGATGTACGGGTGGTGACGTCAACACGGATGGCTCTGGATGAGGAGGTCAGGGCCGGGCGTTTTCGTCAGGATTTGTATTATCTGCTGAATGAGGTTTCGCTCGATATTCAGCCGCTACGTGCGCACAGTGAAGATGTGCCGGCCTTGCTAAGTTTTTATGTGGATCATTTTGTTACCCAGGATCGATTGCCGTTTCGGAGGTTTTCGATGGCGGCACAAAACTTCTTGCGCAATTACAGCTGGCGCGGCAACGTGCGGGAGTTGAAAAACCTGGTGCAGCGCTTGATGATTTTGGGGGCGGGTGAAGATATAGAAATGGATGAGGTAAAGGCGGCTCTGGGCTCTGAGATGGGTGATGCGGTTACGCCCCATTCGGTGCCTGAGTTTTTTAATTTGCCGTTAAAAGAGGCCAGGGATCATTTTGAGAAGGCGTATCTGGAATACCATTTTGAGCGTACCGGCGGCAGTGTCGCAAAATTGTCTGCCGCAGTAGGCATGGAGCGCACACATCTTTATCGCAAGTTGCATTCGTTAAATATAAAATTATAAGCGCAGGGCGAAATGCCTATGTTTTTCGCCTTTCACCATTCGTCTTCCGTCCCATTCATAAATAAACTTGAAATATTCATCGATTCTTAGTAAAATCTCGCTCTTTATATTCAAGCCTTTAACGAAGCCTAAGCAACAATGAAAACATTTAGTGCAAAGCCAGCAGAAGTTAAGCGTGATTGGTTCGTGGTCGATGCAGAAGGAAAGACGCTGGGTCGTCTTGCTTCTGAAATTGCACTGCGCCTTCGCGGTAAACATAAACCCGAATACACACCGCATGTTGATACCGGTGATTACATTATTGTAGTAAATGCAGAGAAGATAGGCGTTACGGGCAATAAAGAAAAAGATAAATTGTATCGGCATCATACCGGTTATGTCGGTAATCTGAAGACTGTTACCCTGGGTAAATTGAGAAAAACGTTCCCTGACCGTATTCTTACTACAGCAGTCAAAGGCATGTTACCAAACAATCCACTGGGTCGTGCAATGTTCAAGAAATTGAAAGTGTATGCAGGTCCTGAACATGAGCATCAGGCTCAACAGCCACAAGCATTAGACATATAAGCGGGTAGATCATGGCAGCAGCAGCTCAGTATTACGGAACAGGTCGTCGTAAATGTGCAATAGCACGCGTTTACGCAACCTCAGGTACCGGAAAAATTACGATTAACAAAAAAACCCTCGAAGAGTATTTTGGCCGTAAAACCGACCAGATGGTTTCTTGTCAGCCATTAGGTTGTGTTGATATGGAAGGAAAATTCGATATCAATGTGATCGTTAAAGGCGGCGGACCATCCGGCCAAGCCGGCGCTATTCGTCACGGTCTGACGCGTGCGTTAATGGTTTATGATGAAACCTTGCGTCCTGCGCTTAGAAAAGCTGGTTTTGTTACCCGCGATTCGCGTATTGTAGAACGTAAAAAAGTGGGCTTACACAAAGCCAGAAAGCGTCCACAGTACTCGAAACGTTAATTGGGTACTTCATGCAGTAACAAGTGGTTACGCGTATGAAGATAAAAGGGCTGCATTCCTAGGATGCGGCCCTTTTTTATGGTTATTAAAAGAGGAAGTGGCTGTGAAAATTTCGATTGTTGTTCCTGTTCATAATGAAGCTGACAATATCAATTCATTAATTGAAGAGATTGTTAGTGCTATGAGTCAGGCCGAAGCCTATGAAATTATCTATGTCGATGACGGCAGTAATGACGATACAGCGGTGGTTTTAAAGCAGACTCAGCAACAGGTAAAAGCGCTGAGAGTGATTCGGCATCAGCAAAGCTGCGGGCAAAGTGCGGCTATTCATACTGGAATAAAGGCAGCAAGCTTTCCCTATATTGCAACGCTGGATGGCGACGGACAAAATGATCCTGCTGATATTCCAAAGTTGTATCAGGTATTGATCCAGCAACGGAATAATACCGGCAATTTATGGATGGTCGCCGGATGGAGAAATAAACGGCATGATTCCGCCTGGAGACTATTTTCATCGAAAGTGGCCAATGCCGTGCGTTCCAGATTATTAGGCGATAATACGCCTGATACCGGTTGCGGTTTAAAGGTGTTTTTAAAGGATGAATTCTTAAGCTTGCCCTATTTTGATCATATGCATCGCTTTCTACCCGCGCTGATTTTAAGAGCCGGCGGACAGGTCATTTCCGAACCAGTTAGTCACAGAGTCCGTGAACATGGCTATTCGAAATACGGCACCTTGGACCGACTTAGTGTGGGCATAGTCGATATACTAGGCGTGATATGGTTGCAAAAGCGGGCAAAACTGCCGGAGGTACAGCAGTGAGTGTGGATAAAGAGACAGTTTGGCTGATAGTCGGTTTTGTAGGTCAGGCCTTATTTTCAGCGCGTTTTATCGTGCAATGGATTAAGAGTGAGCGCGAGAAGAAAAGCGTGTTTCCTATCGCTTTTTGGTATTTCAGTATCGGCGGCGGCGTTACTCTGCTGGCTTATGCGATTTATCGGCAAGATCCGGTTTTTATCGTTGGGCAAGCTAGCGGGTTGTTGATTTATTTCCGGAACCTGTATTTTGTGGTTTACGAGCGCAAGAATTTAAATCTTGAATAGACCTTTGTATCCGTAACAGTGTAGGACTTGCCGTGCGCGCATTTTCTGCTGTTTAAGGCAACAGTCTTGCTACGATACCATATAGAATCCAAATATTTGCCCATGTCTGAAAAACACCAGAACTTCATCAATAACCATCTTGTAGCGGTGATCGCGAGCGTGTTTGTGTTGCGCGTCGCTTATCTATTTGTCAATGGTCTGGATTTAATCGGAGACGAAACCTATTACTGGGATTGGTCACGGAGTCTGGATTGGTGTTACTACAGCAAGCCGCCGATGGTGGCGTGGCTGATTGCTTTGGCGACAGGAATAGGCGGTGATTACACGGCGGTGGTTAGGATACCTACCGTGGTGCTGGGGACGGTTTTCCTGGGCTATTTTTACGCGACGGCGCGTGCGTTTTACTCATCTCAGGCAGCGGCCTTTGCGTTGATGTTGATGTTGGCGATGCCGTTTAATGTGTTGGCCAATCTGGTCATGACGATAGATCCGCCGCTGTATTGTTTCTGGATGATGAGTGTTTATTATTTGCATCGTGCCTTATTCCAGGGTCAACAGCGCGCCTGGTTTTGGGCAGGCGTGGCAACCGGAGCGGCTTTGCTCACCAAGCAGGTGGCCATTGCGATTCCGCTGATGCTGATATTTTTTTTATTGCTGAATAAACAGCGGCGTGGTTTATTTAAACGGGAATTTCTGGTTTTTTTGCTGCCGGTTATCCTCTGCACCGTGCCGATATTACTCTGGAATCAGCAGCATGACTGGGTTATGTTCGGTCATAGCAAAGGTCATTTCGGCATCAAGGAGTCTGTCGGTTTACTCAGCCGGCTTGAGCAAGGCGCTACCTTTTTGCTGTTTCAGCTACTGCTGGCGACACCTGTGATTGCTGTACTGCTGGTGATACTCAGTGTTAGCGCCAGCTTTCGACTTACCCGATTACCGGAAAAGGAACAATTTCTGGTGTTGATGGGCCCGGTTTTATTGCTGGGCATCATGGCTTTGGGGTTTATACAAAAAGTTCAAGGAAACTGGCCGATGCCTTTTTATTTCACCGCGCTGATTTTATTGAGCGGACGGTGGCAGGCAGGGCAATGGCTTAAGTCCTTAAAAATCGGTTTGCTGCTGGGCTATTTTATGGTCTCGCTGACCTATGCGCTGCCGCTGTTGATCCAGGCGTTTAATCTGCATAATACGCCGGTTGATCCGACCTTTAGATTCCGACATACCCAGGATATGGTACTGGCAATCGATGCCGAAAGACAGCAACTATTGGCTGATCCCGAACAGGACTTTGTGCTGGTTATAGGTCATCGTTATTTAGCCAGTCAATTGGCATTTTATCTGCCCGATCACCCCAAAGTTTTTCGTTATGAGCAGAGTGGCAAGATTAACTCGCAATATGAAGTCTGGCCCGGCCCGATTGATCGTTTGGGTAAAAACGCTTTCATTGTGACTGAGACAGAAGAGGCGGGTGTTCCGGTAGCTCTGAAAGCGGCTTTTTCATCGTTCCGCAAGCTTGGCGTAGTCGTTAATCCGGTAAATAAAAATGCCCATTACAATCTGTTTTTGGGTGAAACCCTGAAATATTGGCCACCCTTAGTGGAATAAGTAATGAGCTTCATGACCTTAGACCGTCGTTGGCGGGAGTTGATTATCCTTCTGGTGTTGGTTTGTGTAACTACGCCGGTTTTTTGGCTGACTGATCTGGATCGCGAGGTCGCTGCGCTGTTTTATCAGTCCGGTGATGGCAGCAACCTGTGGCCCTGGAAAGACTGGTGGCTGTGGCTTTTTTTATTTAAATATGCCTATTCATTGACCATAACAGCTGTGATAGCTGCATTGATAACGATAGGTTTAAGCTATTTTTTGCCTAAATTTCAATACTTACGAAGGCCTGCAACCTATTTATTATTAGTGATCGCACTGGGTCCCGGCTTAGTTGTTAATCTGGTATTTAAAGATCACTGGGGACGGCCAAGACCTGCGCATATGACTGAGTTTGGTGGGCAGCATGACTATATTCCACCGCTGCAAATAGGCCATACCGGTGAAAAGGCATTTGTTTGCGGACATTGTTCGGTGGGTTTTATGTTTTTTGGCTTATATTTTTTGTCTCGCAAACGCAAAATTTTCTATCTGGCCTTGACCCTGATTTTTGGCCTGACTCTGGGATTGACCCGCATGTCGGCGGGAGGTCATTTCCTGTCGGATATTTTATGGTCTGGCTATCTGGTTTTTTTTGTCGGCTGGCTTGTTTACTACGGTTGGTATCAGCTCGGTAGCGAGAATAACTAAAAATACCGTGGGAGGGTGCAGACATTTAGCAGGCTTGTGACTGTTTATCGAAAGCGGTTATCTGAATTTAGCCGAGAAAAACTAAATTATAAGCGATGTGCTAGGTTTCAACGCCTGCATCGCCTAGCCAATTAAATCATACGGTTCACCGAAGAGCTGGTAAACTTCAATCCCTGGGTTGATCAGCAATCAACCTCTCTTAGCCGGAAGCAACCATGAATCCCCCTCCGAGGCCTCGATGCCGAGGTTAATTCTCTGGACGTTGATCTTACTCCACTCTTTTTTTCCGAGTACGCGCCGGAGTTTGAAGTCGAAACCGTAGGTAGCGGTCAGGCGTGTGTCGAGCGCTTGGCGGCTACAAGGTTCGACCTGTTGTTGCTTGATTGTCGCCTGCCCGACATGAATGGGCTGGAAGTGCTGAAACAATTGGCTCAAGCCGGCAGACACTTGTCCGTGGTGCTGGTGAGCAGCGATGGTAACGAAGACCTGGTGGTGAAAGCGCTTAGGTTGGGCTTTTAACGATTAGGGCTGGAGTTACAAACGCCGGTTCGGCTTCATGATTTATATCTCATAAGTAAATACGTACTTTGTTCTCTAGGCAGTCTCGTTGTCTTATCAAGGAGACTGTTGAACAGGTAAACCCGTTCTAAAAAACAGATCACTTAACCCATACCAGAAGAAAAGCCATGAAAATTAATATGCCGGTTACCAGCGTCGAATACACGCTACTGGAAAGTGATTCCATCGTGTCTAAAACTGATCTTAAAGGGCTTATTACCTATATCAACGCGGACTTTATCCGGATCAGCGGTTTTAGCGAGGACGAGTTGATCGACGCGCCACAAAATATCATCCGCCATCCGGACATGCCATCTGAAGCGTTTGAGGATATGTGGGCTTCGTTAAAAGCCGGTCGTCCTTGGACAGGTCTGGTCAAAAACCGCTGTAAAAATGGTGATTACTACTGGGTGCTGGCCAATGCGGCACCGGTCTACGAACGCAATCAGCTTATCGGCTACATGTCGGTGCGTCGCAAACCCAGTTCACAGCAAGTTGCCGAGACTGCCGACGCCTACCAGAAATTTCGGGCGGGCACGGCCGGTACGCTGAAAATACAGGATGGCAAAATCGTTAACGCGAGCAGCTTCAGCAAGCTCAACCTGCTTAAACAAATCAACATTCAATCCCGATTAATCAGTGTCATTATCATCATGGCATTGCTGTTATTGGTCGTTGGTGGTATCGGACTGTTCGGGATGGGCAAGACCAACGAAGGTTTGCGTAGCGTGTATGAAAATCGCACCCTGCCGATGAAGCAAATTGCCCTTATTCAAAAACTGCTAATGACTAACCGACTGCGCATCACCGCCAGTCTGCTCACGCCAACGCCCGAGGTGGTCTTATTTAACACCGGCGAGGTCGAAAAAAATATCCTGGAAATTACCCGGGTATGGTCTGAGTACAGGGCTACACAACTCATTCCTGAAGAAATAAGTCTGGCCGACCAATTCGCTGAAAAAAGGAAGAATTTCGTCATGGAAGGACTTAAACCGGCAGTCGTTGCTTTGCGTGATCATGATCTGGTTCTGGCAAACAGCATCATCGTTGACAAGATTCGACCGCTGTATGAACGAGTTGACGAAGATATTCAAAAGCTTTTGCAGTTGCAGACCGATGTCGCCAAGCGGGAATACGAAAGTGCACAAGCGCGCTATGACCAGACCCAAAAACTCTCCATCGGTTTGCTAGGCACGGGCCTGTTACTGATTTTATGGTTGGGCATAAGCTTACTCCGCGCCATCGTGCGCCCGCTTAACGCCGCTGTCGGGCATTTCGACCAAATTGCCCAGGGCAATTACAGCAACGTGATCGATATTGAACGTAAGGATGAAATCGGCAAGGTGCTGGACTCGCTTAAAGCGATGCAGACCAAGCTCGGTTTCGATATTGCCGAAATCAACCGTATCTCCGATGAGAATCTGCGCGTCAAGATTGCTCTGGACAGCATCTGTACCGGGGTCATGATTGCCGATAACGAACGTAACATCGTTTATGTCAACAAGGCGGTGGTCGATATTATGGGCAAGAACGAAGCGGAGATACGCCGGCAATTGCCGACTTTCTCGATTGCCAACCTGGTGGGCAGCAATATCGACGGTTTCCATAAAAATCCGCCGCATCAGGCGCAGTTGCTGTCTTCATTAACCAAAACCTATAAAGCCAGCATGCTGCTGGGTAGCCATTCGATGGTGGTGACCGCCAACCCTATGGTCAATACGCAAGGCCTGCGCCTGGGCACGGTCGCCGAATGGCTGGATAGAACCGGCGAAGTCGCCGTAGAGCAAGAGGTGGCCGCTATTGTAGAAGCTTCGGTTAAGGGTGATCTGAGCCAACGCCTGGATCTGCAAGGCAAGGAAGGCTTCATACTGCTGCTGGGTACAGGCATGAACCAACTGCTAGGAACCACCGAGAACGCGCTGAATGAAGTCGTTCGGGTACTGGGCGCCTTATCCCGCTGTGATTTGACGCAAACCATCACCAATGATTATTCCGGTACTTTTGGCAAGTTGAAAGAGGATTCCAATACCACGGTAGAAAAGCTTAAGGAGATTATCAGCCAGATCCAGGAAGCGACCGACAGCATTAACATGGCGTCCAAGGAAATTGCCGCCGGCAATAATGATTTATCGCACCGCACCGAAGAGCAGGCAGCCAGCCTTGAACAGACCGCCGCCAGTATGGAAGAACTGACCTCTACCGTGCAGGCCAATAGTCAAAATGCCAAACAGGCCAACAAGCTTGCGGTCGATGCCTCAGACATCGCAGGCAAGGGTGTCGCCGTAGTTGGCAAAGTCGTCGCCACGATGGAAGGCATCAACGAGGCGTCGGGAAAGATTGTCGCCATCATCTCGGTGATTGATGACATCGCCTTCCAGACCAATATTCTTGCGCTGAACGCCGCCGTCGAAGCTGCCAGAGCAGGTGATCAAGGCCGGGGCTTTGCGGTGGTCGCTGTAGAGGTACGCAGCCTAGCGCAACGCGCCGCCTCGGCGGCTGGGGAAATTAAAAAGCTGATTGCCGCGTCGGTCGAACAAGTGGAAGGGGGTACCAAACTGGTCGCCGAAGCAGGCCTAACCATGGAAGAAATCGTCCGCTCCGTGCGTGGCGTGACCTTAATGATGTCTGAGATCAGCGCGGCTTCCATTGAGCAAACCTCTGGCATTGAGCAGGTCAACCAGGCCATCGCCCAAATGGACGATGTGACGCAACAGAATGCGGCCTTGGTAGAGCAGGCTGCCGCTTCTGCAGAATCGCTAGAAGAGCAGGCGCAAAACCTGTCGGTCACGGTAGCCGAATTTAATGTAGTTGGCAGCTCACGCACGACCCTGCAGCAAGCCAAGCCCCGAGTTAACTGCTCCACAGCAGTCCAAGATACCAGAAAATCCGCTTACAATTCTGTTTTGGCAGCCAAATTGTCACCCCTGGCCGTGTCCGTCAGTGATGAATGGGAGGAGTTTTAAATGTCTCGAATCGAGCAACTTGAAAGTGAATTAAAGGAAAAAATACAGGGTTTAGACGACAGTTTAAGCGCCCAGAATCAGCTGAGAGATACGCTGATCAGCAACACTAAAACAATGGCACAGGTTAAACGGCAGCTTAAGGAGGTTGAAGACTATCTACGCTACTCCAACGACACGCTCAGGATGCTCAAGCATGAAAACCAGAGCCTTAAATCAGCTGGCGAGCTATGGATGAAACGAGCCAAACAACTGGAGTTTATGGTTTTGAGCGCAGGCGACGCGGCTAAAAACAGCTGAGCAAACGGCAGTTTTTTTTCGATCGGTACGCTTAGATTAAACCAGGCCTAAGCCTGAATTAGCCTTATTTTTCTTCTGCGACTTGCGTCAGGATTGTTTGACAAGCCACTCGGTGCTGGCAGAGAATTTTACGGTGCTGCTGCGGGAAGAAGGTGTAATGAGCACGGAGTATTGTAAGTCAGCGATTGCAAATTGTGGGGCTATAAATCTGTCTCTACGCTATAATTCAAGGCATTTTTATGATGAACTGCCTTTAGAAATCCTTATAAAGCAGAAGCAGAGATTGATATGTCAGATAGAGAAAATGGAATTATCAGGATTCATGTCTATGAACTGCGTGTAGGAATGTGGGTTTCCCGCCTGGAAACGCTGGAGAAAGATTCATCTTTTTTCTTTGAGCAATTTTGCATTGGCAATCAAGCCGATATTCGAGCGATTCAGGCGGTTTGCGATTATGTGTTCATTGATGTTGAGCGGCAAAAAAGATCTCATGGCTCCATACCCACTGGCAAAGCAGCCGGAAAACAACAATTAAACTTTGCCCGTTCGTTTGATCAGGCGGCACAGACCTATCAAAATATCAGCCAGATAATCAAAACCGTGATGGATGACATACGCTTTGGCAATCAGTTAAATGTCGAAGCGGTTAAAACCGCCGTTTCTGATTGCGTCGATAAGGTCCTGGAAAATTCGGATGCGATGTTATTACTGACGCAACTTAAAAATATGGATGAATATACCTCGCAACATAGCCTGAATGTCTGCATTTTATCTATCCTGATCGGACGCGAGCTCAAGCTTTCGCTTAAGGAACTGAACGATATTGGCTTGTGCGGTCTGTTGCACGATATAGGCAAGATGAAGATTCCTCTTGAAATACTGAACAAGCCGGGGAAATTGGAAGGCGAAGAGCTGGTGATTATGCGCAGACACGCCGGCTTCGGCCGCGATATTTTAATGTCTGCCCGAAACATCTATCCGGGGGCTGTCGATGTCGCTTATAGCCATCACGAAAATTTGACCGGCAGCGGTTATCCAAGAGCCGTTAACAACACGGCGCTGACAATTTTCACCAGAATAGTCTCTGTTGTCGACGCTTATGATGCGATTACCAGCGATCGGGTGTATAAGAAAGGCAGGCAGCATCTGATCGCGCTGGGTATCCTGACTAAGGCTATGCATGTTGAGTTTGATGGCAAAGTCGTTATTCACTTTATTAACTGTGTCGGTTTTTATCCGCAAGGCAATGTCGTTGAATTAAGTAGCGGTGAAGTTGGCATCGTGGTTGAGCAAAATACCAGTGACCGACTTAAACCCAAGATTTTGATAATGCTTGATCAAAATAAAAAGCCCGTGAAGGAACGGATACTTGATTTGGCCCTGAACGTTTCCGATAGTAACGGCGCGCTTTATAGAATCAGGCAAATTGTAAGGCCCGAGGAATATGATATCGACTTAATCAAATTTCATCAGGAGGGCAAATTTACTGAAGCCTATGAGAGCATTTTCTAACTTTCTGTGCATTGAAAAATGACTAAAAAAATTGCTGTAGCACAATTGAAAATAAACATGTTCCTTTGCGGCACGGATAGAAAATGGCTGGAGCTGCCGTTCTTTCGGCGAAAATTTCTGATTACAAGCACCGATCAAATAAGTACCTTAAGCGAATACTGTAAATTCGTTTATATCGATACCGAAAAGGGCGAAGATGTCATTCCGCCTGAACAGCACACCATTATCGAGCACGAACTTTCAGTCGATCCGGAGTTGTCGATGCAGCACATTTATCCAGTGGGCTGTGCTGTAGAACTCAATACCGGAGAGCTTGGCATTGTCACCCTGGTCAATCAGCAAGACGAATTACGCCCGAGATTGCGCCTGCTCACCAATGCCCAAAAACAGCTGCTTACGCAAGAACAGGTTCTTGATCTTGGCGATAGCACCAAGCAGGGACTGGAAATCATTAAATTAATGGATATCAGTGATCCGATTATCCAATTGCTGCTGGCGCTATACGAACAGGTTAAAGGCGAAGTGGATGAGGTTTAAATGCCGCTATAAACCTAGCTTGTGTTGCTTGTTATATTTACTTTTTGGGAGATGGTTTAGAGTTTGGTAGCTCTTTGAATTTTTGGTTTTTTTGTGGGAGAATCCCTGTTAACCCAATTTGACCCGTTGCCCGGAAGCAGCAGATTCTAAAGCGGCAACGATGATTTGGCAATTGGCTTTTGCATCATTCAGCGACAGCTGAGGGGCAGTGCCGTTTAACACGCAGTCGCTAAAATGTTCTATTTCCAGCCGGAAGTGATTGGCTGCAGGCAATATTTCTTCAGCTTGCCTGCCATCTTCAGTCCACCAGGAAATAACCGGTACATCGTCGGGCATAGTCCATACGTTGTGGCACTTAATACCGCCCGATGTGCCGATGATTTCATATTCACAGCGGCGACCGCGTTCAAAGCTGAAATCAAAGTGCGCATATTTTCCGTCACCAAAATCAATAATGCCGCTGGTCGCCACATCGGCGCCGCTGTCGATAAATTTGGCCACGGCAGCCACCGAGACTGCGGGTTCGTTAAAAAACATCCGCGCCGAGTGGATCGCATAACAACCGATGTCCCACATCGCGCCGCCGCCGTTGGCTACGCTTTCGGTCAAGCGATACATCCGGGCCGGCCGCATCATGAACGAAAAGCTGGAGCGTACTGACCTGATTTCGCCGATCAGTCCTGAAGCAAGCAATTCCTGCACGCGAACATGTTGCGGGTGGAAGCGGTACATAAAGCCTTCCATGACGGTGACCTTATGCTCTAGTGCGGCCGCTTGAATGGCTGTTATGTCGGCCACTGTCAATGCCATCGGCTTTTCGCATAAGACATGTTTGCCGTGTTCGATCGCGCGCAACGTCCATTGCGCATGTTCGTGATTGGCCAACGGCAGGTACACAGCGTCCACTTCCGGATCATCGAGCAAGGTTTGAAGATCATCGTAAGTACGTGCTTGTTGCTGTTGCGGCGGCGCATATTGCGCCAGCGTTTGCGCGGCGGCACCGGGGCGACGACTGGCTATTGCTACCAGTTCGGCATTGCTCGCATCACAGATGGCGGGTAGCAGACGCTCGTTGATGCGCGCCGCGCCTAAAATTCCCCAGCGCAGTTTGGTTTTGTTAGTCATCATTTTTACCTTCGGTGATTGGGTTTATTTCAATAGCGGATGATCTTGTGGCAATTGCCTTGCTATCCATAATGCCAGTTTATGTTTCATATTTACTCCGTTTTCCTGGTCTAGCGCCAAGGGCTGAAGTAGTTGGTCATTGACCAGCAGGCGATAAATGCATTCAATCTTATCTTTTGCCGAATTGGTCGCCGAAAAGCCTGAGTAACCCCTATTAACCGCATAATTTTCAGCAACCTCTATCGCTTTCTTGAGCAGCTGAGCTTCGTTTTTTAATTTAGCCACTGAAACCTTCCTTTTTGGATAGTAATTGATGTAATGCATTGCCCACGATAAACACGAAATTTTTTAAAGAGATACCGAATTGTAGGTCATAAACCAAAAGGTATATCCGTCTAATCCGCGTTCTACATATTATTTCTGAGCCTTTACCTTGATGTTAAAAAACGCCATTGTTGATCAACATAGCCTTGCAGGGGCTGATATTGGTTTTTGTAGTTCATTTTTTGACAGTCGGCAATCCAATAGCCCAGGTACAGCCACTCCAGATCCTGTTGTTGTGCATGGTCTATTTGCCATAGTACCGCATAAACGCCAAGGCTATAGCTGGAAAATGTTGGCTCAAAGAAGGTGTAAACCGCAGACAGTGCATTATCAAACCGATCCACTATGGCCACTGCGGCAAGCTGGCCGGCAAGCGAAAATTCTATAAACTGGGTGTTGCACCAGGAGCTGCCTAAAAATTTAATATATTCTTCCGGGCTGGTGTTGGCCATGTTGCCTTCGGCATGGCGTTGCTTTTGATAGCGCAGATAAAGATCGTAATGGCTTTGTTCGAAAATGGCTGGTTTGATGATTGCGGTGGTTTGCAGGTTTTTTTGCAGGCAGCGTTTTTGGCGGCGATCAGGTGTAAATTGCATAACCGGCAAGCGTACAGGGACGCATTGTGTACACTGCGCACAACGCGGAGCGTAAACGTCATCGCCGCTTCGTCTGAAACCGTGAGCAATAAGCTGAGCATAAATAGAGGTATCAAGACCAAAGGAGGGAACAACAAACGCCGATTGTGCTTGCTGACCGTCCAGATAGCTGCAAGGGTGTGGGCTAGTAATCAATAAAGGGACAGAGGTCATAGAGGTCGCTGTGAATGCAAAAATACATTATACCTCTTACTTGCTAAAGGACGCCTTGACCGCCAAGGAATTAGAATAGCTAAAAAGTAATTGAATAATTTGGCAAAGCCGATAGACTCTCTTCAAGTACTAAGCCAAAGCCTCGCACTAACGAGAAAATTTCTATCGGTAGCAGCTGTTTTATCATTCCCAAGCTTCGGTTTGGGAAACAGTCGAGAATTCGGCAAAGCCGGTAGGTATTATTTTAAACGCTAAACAAAACCACGACCCTATGAAAAAAATCCCTATCGGTATCAGCAGTTGTTTACTAGGACAGAATGTCCGTTATGACGGGGGGCATAAACGGGATTCGTATATTACCGGCACCCTCGGTGAATATTTTGATTTTCATCCATTTTGTCCGGAAATGGGTATAGGTCTGGGTGCGCCCAGACCGACCCTGCACCTGGTGAAAATTGACCATGCGCTCCATTGTGTCGGTATTAAAGACCCTGAGTGTGATGTAACCGAGCGCTTACATGACTATGCCGAACAGCAGCAGCACCTGCATGCCGGCTTATGCGGTTATATTCTGAAAAAAGGTTCGCCAAGTTGTGGAATGGAACGGGTAAGGGTTTATAGCGGCGCTCAACATCACAAAGATGGCGTCGGTATTTATGCCGAGGCTTTGCTGCGCCTGAATCCGCTGTTACCGGTAGAGGAAGAAGGCCGGTTAGGCGATCCTGGACTGCGCGAGAATTTTATCCAGCGGGTTTATGTGCTGTCTCGCTGGAAAGCCATGCTTGCTGTAGGACTGACGGCAAGCGGTCTGACCAACTTTCATGCCCGCCATAAACTGATTATCATGAGTCATGAAGATTACCGTGACCTAGGGCAGTTATTGGCCGGACTTACTAAAAGTAGCTTGGAACAGGTAGCAGAGCAATACATACTGCAACTGATGATTACACTTAAAAAACCGGCTACCCGGAAAAACCATGTCAATGTCTTGCAGCATATTCAAGGCTATTTAAAAAAGGACTTGAGTGCTGATAATAAAGTCGAACTTTGCGAAGTCATCGAGCGCTATCGCAATGGCTATATTCCGTTGATAGTACCCTTAACCCTGCTGAAACATCATTTTCGTAAAACTCCCGATCCGTACATCGAAGACTCCTATTACATGAGTCCTTATCCTCAGGAATTACAACTGATTAATCAATTATAAGCATGGCAAAAATCTTGATTGTCGGCTGTGGTGCTATTGGATCAGCACTTGCAGAGGTTTTGGCTAGGCAGGGTCATCAAGTGACCGGACTTAAGCGCAATCCCCCTCGCCCTTCGGGAGAGGAGGGCGGGATTCATCATGTCGCGGCCGATATAAGCTCATCTTCTGACTTGGCAAATCTGGATACGGATTTCACCCAGGTGTTTTTTATCGTATCGCCTGACGCGCGTAATGAAGCAAGCTATCGCGCGGTTTATGAAACCGGTTTGAATAATCTGCTGGATAAACTCCCGAAAGCGCATTGGCTGATGGTTTCATCAACCAGTGTCTACGGACAGACCCAGGGTGAATGGGTGGACGAAGAGTCGATTGCAGAGCCGGACAATATCGCCAGTCGCTTGATCAGGCAGGCCGAACAGCGTTTGACGGCTTTTAATCCAAATAATATCGTCGTGCGGTTTTCCGGCATTTACGGGCTAGGGCGGGAATATCTGTTAAGGCAAGCTCTGCAAGCACCGGATATACAGCAAAGTCCGCCTTATTATACCAACCGGATACATCAGCAAGATTGCATCGGCGTGTTGGTTTTTTTGCTTGAACAACACTTGGCAGCTAGGGTGTTAGATCAATATTATCTGGCCAGTGATGATGATACTGCGCCGATCTGGGAGGTAATGAACTGGCTCGCCGAGCGTTTACATTGCCCGCCGCCGACTGCCAAGGATGGAGGAAGTGTCGAAATCGGTAGGGAACCGATGCCACCGACGGTTAAAGCGGTTGGCACCGATGCCGGGATGAATAAACGCTGTAGTAATTCGAGGTTGAAAGCCCTGGGTTATCAGTTCCATTATCCTAGCTATAAAGACGGCTATATGGAATTAATCGGTATGCGGGAGGGATAAGGTAATTTCGCCATCTGACTTGAGGTGCGTCACCCTGGCAGGGGGATGAAGAGATTCATATGCCATAGCTGGCAGTGCTAACTAGACCTCGGATAATCGGTATAACCCTTTTCATCCCCGCCATAAAAAGTTGCCTGATCGGGGGTATTCAGCGGCAGGTTTTTTGCAAATCGCTCAGGCAAATCCGGGTTGGCGATGAACAATTTACCAAACGCGATCATGTCGGCATGGTTCTGGTCTATGGCCTTATTGCCGCGCTCCAAATCATAGCCATTATTCGCCATATAAAGACCTGTAAAGCAGTTTCTCAGTTCCAGGTAATCAAGATGCCGCTCACCGGTCAACATATCGCCTTCCAGCACATGCAGATAGGCTAGCGGATAGGCGGATAGTTTTTTTGCGACTGCGTTAAAAGTCTGTTGCGGCTGGCTATCCTTAATATCGTTGAAGCTGTTTTCCGGCGACAGTCTGACGCCGACACGATGATCACCCCAAATAGCGAGGCTTGATTCAATAATTTCAACCAGTAAGCGCATCCGGTGATCTATGTCACCCCCGTAAGCATCTTCCCGATGGTTGGTGCTGTCCCTTAAAAACTGATCCAGCAGATAACCATTGGCGGCATGAATCTCCACGCCATCAAAGCCGGCGGCTTTTGCGTTGTGTGCTGCTGTTGCGTAATCGGTGACAATGTCTGGCATCTCAGTCAGGGTTAAGGCATGTGGCGTTTCAAAATCCTGCAGGCCATTATAGGTCATGGCCTGGCCTGCAGCTTTTAGCGCGGAGGGTGCAACCGGTAGAATATGACCTGGTTGCAATGACGAATGGGAGATTCTGCCGGTATGCCAGAGCTGGATGAAAATCATGCCGCCTTGGTCGTGAACGGCGTCGGTGACGCGTTTCCATCCTGCAACCTGCGCATCGGTATGTATGCCCGGTGTTCCCGGATAGCCGATGCCGCCGGCCGATATTTGGCTGCCTTCGCTGATAATCAAACCGGCGCTGGCGCGTTGACGGTAGTATTCCACATTGATGTCCTGGGGCACATTGTCTTCGCCAGCTCTGTTGCGGGTC
>CANNNN010000007.1 GCA_947506075.1 Methylococcaceae bacterium | reverse complement strand
TGTTGAGCGTCTATGCCGTTATTACGGAAGAGCGTGGCCGATTTTAACGGTGACCTGCCAATGGGCGATTTTGCCATTTTCTATGTGGCCCCGGGTTTCGATGACTTCAAACCAGCGCATATTATCGGTGGTTTCACCGGCTTTACTGATTGCGGTTTCGATCGCGTCTTGCATGCCGATGGTTGAGGAACCTGTCAGTTCTATTTTTTTATAAATATGGTCAGTCATGATTGTTACCTCTGCTTGTGTGTAATAACAGCCTGTGAGTAATAAAAGTCCAGTTGCTGCAGGCGTTCCGGTGTACCTATGTCCATCCAGAACGCATCTGTTTTTTGCCCGGAAATCCGGCCCTTGGCTATGGCCTGGCGCAATATAGGTCCAAGTTTATTGATCCCGACAGCTATAGTGCTGAACAGTTCAGGTCTATACAGTCCGATACCACTAAAAGTAAACAATTCGGCGCTGCTAGCTACGACTAAACCTGACTTGTCCAGACCGAAGTCTCCGCCGGGATGATGTGCAGGATTGTCGACCAGAATCAGATGGGCCAAATCAATGTTCAGGTTTTTGAGTTCGGCAAAAGCAAAGTCGGTCGCAATATCGCCATTGACGACCAAAAACACCTCATCGCCCAATAAAGCCAGGGCGTTAATAATACCGCCGGCTGTTTCCAGTGCGGTTTCCCCTTCCGCAGCATAGCTGATATTCGCGTCAAACTGATGGCCGTCACCCAGGCAATCTTCTATTTGCAAGCCCAGATGGGCATGGTTGATGACTATATCATCAAAGCCGTTTGCGACCAGTTGTTTAATTGTATGTTCGATCAGCGGTTTACCGGCGGCTAACAGCAAGGGTTTGGGAGTGTGGTCGGTTAGAGGACGCATTCTTTCACCGCGCCCTGCCGCTAGGATCATAACTTTCACACTTCGACTCCGCTCAGTGCAGGCCCTTCGGCTGCGCGTAGCCGAAGCAAAAACTCATTAAACTCGGCAAGTTCGGGATAGGCCGCACACACCGTAGTGACGTAGTTCAGGGTGCGGGGTATGTCGCCTAAATAGTTGGATTTTCCGTCCCTCAAATGCAAGCGGGAAAAAATGCCGATGGCTTTAAGGTGACGCTGTAGTCCCATCAGGTCAAACCAGCGGTTAAATTGGCTAGCACTGCAATTAATTAATCCTGCCTGCCGGAGTCGCTCAAAATAGATAGATCGCCATTGCGCTAGCTGTTGCTCGGGCCAGCTTATATAACAATCTCGCAATAAGGACACCAGATCGTAAGTGATGGGGCCTATGACAGCATCCTGAAAATCGATAACGCCGGGTGAATTGCTGTCAAGTACCATCAAGTTGCGGGAATGATAATCCCGATGTACGCATACGCGAGGCTGCTCCAGGGCCGATGCCGTCAGCAGGGTACGGACTCTGTCCCACATTGCGGCGGGTATTTGGATGTCCAGTAACTGAGTTAGAAACCAATCGTCAAAAATGGCCAGTTCCCTGTGCAAAAGTGGCTGATCATAGACGGGCAGTCCGGAGTCCTTTATTGATGTCAGGGTTTGCAGTTTGAACAGGCTGTCGAAAGCGCTTTGATATAAATCGTCAGCGGTGCGCGAATTAAGCTGATCCAGAAAGCACTGGCTGCCAAAATCTTCCAGCAGTAAAAACCCGTCGGTCTGGTTTTGTTGAAAAATAGTCGGGACGTTGATCTGGGATAGCTTTAGCAGCTCGGCGATTCTGATGAAAGGTTCAATGTTTTCCTGGGTAGGCGGTGCATCCATCACAATAAATTGTTGGTCAGGCGTCTTAATTCTAAAGTAACGCCTAAAGCTGGCATCGCTGGAAGCAGGTTCGCAAGCGGTGATGGTCAATAATAAATTGTTTTTAAGCCAGTCGAACATCGCTATTGTTCTTAAGTCTTCAGGCATCATGATGTTTAGGATAGATTAGTATAATGTCGGGGTAGTGAGGTAAAATTAACGTCCGGCATTCTATTCGATTTGTGATCCACTACGCCACTAAACTTGATATTACCTATGCGCCGCCGTTTATTACTGTTTTTTTTACCTTCCCTTTATGCGCCACTCAGCCTTGCCAATGAAGCTCTCTGGAATTGCGAGCAGAGCAAAGATAGCAAGGAATGGGTTTGTGTCGGTGAAAAAAAACCTGCAGAGTCAAGCAGTTCTGCGAAGACTCCCGTTAAAGACCAGCAGCCTACGAGCACAAAGTCCGTTGAAAATGCTCAACCGATTATAGTCGAACCCGAGAGCAGCAATGCCGCAGTGATACCTGCTAATGTTGCGCCCTTAAGCAATGGTCAGAAGAACCCTGATGCGGAAGCGCAGCCGACAGCTGAACATGAGCAGTCAATAGTTGCAAAGCCTCAGAGCGGCGACGCCCCATCCGGCTCCGCCGAGCAAGTCCAGCCACAGTCTGCCCAATCAGAAGATAGCACCCAGACGGATAAAGATTCTCGGCAAAAGAGCGCAGAAGTCAGTCCGATTGCGCAAGAAAATACTGAGCCCAAATCAGGCCGCGACTGCTCAGGGCCGTCTTGTGACAGACAGGCCCTCCAGGGCGATAAAACTTCACTGCAAACTGAAGCCAATCGCCCAGGCTGGACTTGCGATGCCAAGACTGGCGATCAAAACTGGGATTGCAAGCTGGCGGGTCCCGATCCTAAGGGGCAAGCGAAGGTCATTGAAACCTCTAGTTCAGGCTTTAGTTTGTTGACCCCTGCGTTTGATCATAATGAAGAGCAAACTTTTAGTAATCTTAAATCGCAACTGAAATATGATCCCTGGCAAAATTGTATGGCGCCGAAAGGTACACAGCGGTATGTGCCTAAATCGGGTTTGAGGGATAAGTCTCCCCTGGATATTGACTCCAATTATGCGGAAATATTCGAGAACGAAATCTACAGTTATACCGGTAATGTAGAAATGACCCGGGCGGATCAGCGTTCAGTTTCTAACAAAGCGAATTATGACACTATTTCGGAAACCTTGGATATGCAGGGCAGTGTTTATTATAGCGATGAGGAATTGGCCTTGCACAGTGAGTCGGCCTCACTAAACATGGCCTCCGATCAGGCCCGCCTCCGGGATGCGCTGTTTATTTCTCCGGCTACGCCGCTCAGAGGCCGGGCGAAAACGATTTATCGTGAGAGCAGCACCCTGTCACGCTATAAAGATGTTGCTTATACCAGCTGCCGTCCGGGGAATCAGGACTGGGTTATGCATGCGAGTGAACTGAAGATGAATAAAATTAGCGGCCAAGGCTCAGCCAGAAACGCCTGGGTAGAGTTTAAAGGTACGCCGGTATTTTATTTGCCGCATATTACCTTTCCTATCGATAACAGACGGCTTTCCGGCTTTCTTGCGCCTAATTTCGGCAGTACGACACGGAGCGGATTTACGTTCTCTGCGCCTTATTACTGGAATATAGCGCCCAATTATGACGCAACCTTACGACCCCGTTATCTTTCAAAGCGGGGGGCTATATTGGGCGGTAATTTTCGATATTTGACGGAGATGATGGGGAATGGGACTGCAAGCTTTGAATATATGCCGCATGACAGTCTTATTAACAACTCGCGGTATTATCTGGGCTTAAAAAATACCACCCAATTTACCTCGCATATCAGTTCAAATCTGGATTTGAACAAAGTGTCGGACAAAGATTATTTTTCTGATTTGGGTAATGCGCTCAGCACCTCGACGTATAGCAGCTTTCTGTTAAGCCAGGCTAATCTGACTTATGCAAACACCGGCGTTTCATTAAGAGGCCATGCCGACAGTTATCAGTCGATAGATCCGGCGATACAAAGTTCGGGGCCAAATTCGGGGATACCGTATCGCAGGTTGCCGCAAGTTAACCTGAATCTGAATCACTCCTTCGATTTCATGCCGTTGACTACGTTGATGGATGCCGAATATGTTTATTTTCAGCATGATGCATTACTAAATGGGCAGCGCACCAATGTCAGGCCGTCAGTCAGTTTCCCGATGAAGGCGGCCAGTGGTTTTTTAACGCCCAAGCTTTCGTTGCAATCTACCCAATATATTTTAAGCAATCCACTCGGCCCATCAACCTCGACCAGTCTGTCAAGAACCCTGCCGGTTTTTTCTACCGATGCCGGACTCTTTGTCGAAAAGGACGTCAATCTTTTCGATAGATCTTATCTGCATACCCTGGAACCGAGGCTATTTTATTTGTATGTCCCCAGGGAAGATCAGAGCGCTATTCCGATATTTGATACCGGCTTGTACGATTCTTCGTTTAACAGTTTGTTTTTGGAAAATCGCTTTAGCGGATCAGACAGGGTGCAGGATGCCAATCAGCTAACGGCCGCCGTAACAACGCGACTGGTTGATGCCAAATCCGGCAAGGAAAAGCTAAAACTCAGTGTTGGCGAGATTGCTTATTTTCAAGATAGAACGGTGACCTTACCGGGCTACCCTGTCGAAACCAATAGCTTGTCGAATCTGGTTGGGGAGCTTAACGCCGGATTGACCGATCATATATCGTTGAGCACCGGTACCCAATGGGACCCAAAGCTGAACGAGATTGTCAGACACACCAGCGGACTGCATTATCTTAACAAGCCTGATCCCAATCTGCCGGGCGAGATTGTTAATGTGGGTTATCGTTACCGAAAAAACACGCTTATTCCAACAGCACCGGGCACCAGACCCTATGACATTATTCAAACCGATGTGTCCTTTCACTGGCCGATTTATAACGAATGGTCGGCGGTCGGGCGCTGGACCTATTCAGTGCTGTTGGATACAACGCAGGAGAGTTTTCTGGGTCTGGAGAAGGAAAACTGTTGCTGGGCTTTCCGTGTTATTGGTCGGCGCTGGATTAATAGTGTAAATCTGAATGGAAATAACCCAAATATTCAGAATTCTCTTGCTATCGATGCTACGGGTATACCTCAGGAAGGTGTGTTTTTTGAGCTGGAACTTAAAGGCTTAAGCGGTTTCGGACAAAGGCTGGATTCTTTCTTTCAAAAGCAAATTTACGGTTATCAAGCAACCAAACAAACAAGCGCACAATGATAAATTATCCAAACATCAAAAAAAACCTTGTAGCTATGCTGCTGTGCCACGCCCTGTTTAGCAGCTTTTTAGTTCATGCTGAAGTCCTCGATAGCATTATCGCTGTCGTTGAAGATGACGTTATTCTTGAACGGGAATTACAAAAAGAGGTGGCCGTCATTCAGCAACGAATACAGCAGAGTAATGCCCAGATACCGCCGGCTCATGTGCTGCGTAAACAGGTGCTGGAAAAAATGATTATTGATAAGCTCCAGAGGCAGTTGGCGGAAAAGGCCGGCATTACAGTCAGCGAAGAAATGCTGAACAGTTCGGCCGCCGATATAGCTAAAAGAAATAATATGAATGTCGAACAATTCAGGGTGGAACTGGAAGGGCAGGGCATCAGTTATCAAAGCTTTTTGGATAATATGCGCAATGAAATTATCATTAATCAATTACGCGGTAGAGAGATAGGCGGACGCATCAAGGTTACTGACCGTGAGGTAGAACACTACCTGGAAACTCAGGATAAGATAGGCGAAGAGTCAACTCAGTATCATTTAGGTCATATCTTGATTGCGGTTAAAGAAGGCGCATCGTCGACTGAGATACAACAAGCGCTGAGTAAAGCTGATGAACTGGTCAAGAAACTGCGGGGAGGCCAGGATTTCTCTCAAACAGCCATCAGTGATTCAGGCGATGCCAATGCGTTAAAAGGCGGTGATTTGGGCTGGCGTACATCAAGTGAAATACCGACCCTGTTTGTTAATGAGGTCCATCAGATGAAAACGGGTGATGTATCCGAACCTATACGCAGTCCGAGTGGTTTTCATATTATTAAAATGATGGAGCTGAAAGGCATGGATAACCATATGATAGTCAAGAGTAAAGTCAGGCATGTTTTAATCAAGACCAATGAGTTGGTTGATGATGCCGAGGCAAAAAAACGCTTACTGGCATTAAAAGCCCGTATTGCGGATGGTGATGATTTTGCAGCATTGGCGCGAGCGCATTCGGATGATAAAGGTTCTGCTTTAAAAGGCGGATCACTTGACTGGGTAAGTCCGGGTGATTTGGTTAAACCCTTTGAAGAGGCGATGGGAAAACTTCGGATTAACGAAGTCAGTGAACCTATACAGACGCAGTTTGGCTGGCACATTATTCAGGTTTTGGGCCGGGAAAATAAGGACGATAGTAGTGAGTTTAAAAAGAACCTGGTCAGGGATTCCATTCGTAAGCGAAAAATCGAAGAGGAAACGGAACTCTGGGTGCGCAGATTGCGCGATGAAGCGTTTGTGGAAATTTATCAGGATAGACTTTGAGACCTACGGTTTATGTTGAGCGTAGTCGCAGCGAGTCTTTCAAGGAGGCAAAATGAACGACGGCAATAGTCAGTCAGGCAAGGATGCTGGGTTGGCGGCAACAGTTGCAGTCCAGTCGGGCATTAAAATGGTTCGCTATCGTTTGGACGTGGGCTCTAAACAGCAGGTTACTTTGGAAGAGCTTAAAAAAGTATTGATTGAAGAGTCCGGCGTCGACAAAAACAATATTGCGATCAACATACAAGGCGATTACACGCTGGTTGAATTGCCCGATGAAATGCCGCAGGACATATTTCTGCATTTAAAGTCTGTGGAAATTAAGCAGCATAAATTAGATATAAGGCGGGTAAAAGCGCGTAATAATAAACGTGGCAATCATCGTAGACGCGCAAAAAAGCGCAGTGTTCAGCCGGGTCCGAGCGGTGCTGATCAAATCACTGGCGGATAGTTATCCCCCCGTGTGTTATAGATATTAACCACAGAGTTGATACAGAAAATCACGCACAGGCTTGGGGCTAAAGGTGAAAAACTACTGCCATTAGCTTTATGTGTATTTGAGAAGATACTGTTTTTGATGGGTCAAATCCTTGTCTTACATTCCTCTTTTGGTGCATCGGTCTAAGCGATTGAATTTCTAAATAATACCTCGTCAACCTTAGCTGGCTTCATCCTGACTTTATCGTCTGTGCAACGGCAGACCCTAGTCAGATTTTATCAATATCATGAAAAACAACTCTTAACCGTAAAATTTATGCATTTTACGGTCTCTAATGACTGCTCGTTTAACACTATGACAAACATCCAATACATAAATACCCCTGATCAACTGGCTAAGCTGTGTGAACAAATAAAAAAAGAACCCTGGCTGGCTCTGGATACTGAATTTTTACGAGAAAAAACCTATTACCCTAAGTTTTGCCTGTTGCAAATTGCAACGCCTGAATGGGTGGCTTGTGTAGATCCGATAGCCTTGCCTTCGTTGGACATACTTTTTGAAGTCCTCTATAGTCCTTCGATCGTAAAAGTTTTTCATTCCTGTCGCCAGGATCTGGAAATTTTTTTTCAATTAACCGGAAAATTACCCGAGCCGCTATTTGATACTCAAATTGCCGCACCGTTGTTGGGTTTTCAGGAGAATCCGGGGTATGCGATGCTGGTTTCCAGCCTGTTAAATGTGAATTTAAACAAGGCGCATACCCGAGCAGACTGGAGCAAGCGGCCGTTGATTGAAGCAGAAATTCAATATGCGGCGGATGATGTGATTTATTTGTGCAAGATTTATCAGCTGATGTTGCAGAAGTTAGCCGAATTGGGGCGGACAGAGTGGCTGGAGCGTGATTTTGCTGAGCTGACCAACCCGGATCTTTATCAGGTGAGGCCTGAACAAGCCTGGTTGAAAATTAAAGGCAAAAACAAACTGACCGGAAAACAATTATCAATTGTTCAAACCCTGGCCGAATGGCGGGAAAGAACCGCGCAGTCTGAAGATAGGCCCAAGAGCTGGCTGTTGCGCGATGAACTGCTATTTGACATGGCCAAGCTGCAACCGGAAACGGTAGCAGAATTAGCCAATGTTCGCGGCATTAATGAGCGTGCGGTTAATCGTTACGGCACCGAACTGTGTCAATTAATTACGGCGGCCAAAAATCGCTTGCCTATAGCCTTGAATGAAAAAGGTCGGCCCGCCAAGAAGACCCAGCAACAGGAGGCGATACTGGATATTTTAACGGCACTGGTCAGAATACGCGCCGAAGAAAACTTATTAAATCCAATGATTCTTGCAACACGCAAAGATCTTGAAGTGCTGTTATTCGATGACGATGAGGAGTGCCCTCTCTTGCACGGCTGGCGTTTTGAAATGGCCGGTAGGGAATTGATAGGCCTGTTGAAAGGGGAGTTGTTACTCGGTATTGAATCTGACAAGTTGGCCATTATTGATAATAAGTCTTTGGCATAAGTGTAGGGCTGGATTTTTATAAACGATGTAAGCGTCAGGGAGTTGACACAACTGAAGGTTGGGCTCGGTTAAGGGGATTATATGTTTTGTGATGCCCTTGGCAGGCTCTTTGGATCAGGTGTGTCAAAGACCCGATAGATTAAATATTTAATGAGGAAGCGATAATGAATAAGAAAAACCTCTTTACTGCTTGCGTATTTCAATGAGCGTAGCCAGTTTAAATGTGGCAGAGTTGTTTTATTATATTGTGGCTTAACACACTAAGCTGATGCTTGCAGCGGCTGGTTGTCATATAATGCGCGTTTTAGTTTTTATGTTCAGAGAAGGTAAGTTAAATATGAAGAAAATCATTTTATTTATTTCGGTTGTACTGTTCTTTTTTACCTCGATAGCCAGCGCTCATGGCCCTGTACGTCAAAAAGTTGAAGAGGACATCACCATTAACGCACCAGCTGAAAAAGTCTGGGCCATCATCAAAGACTTTGGTGACCTAACCTGGTTACCTGCTGTAAAAAGCACAACGGTTGAGGGCGGCAATAAAAAAGGCGCGATTCGCGTTTTGACTTTGAAAGATGGCGGCACGATTACCGAAGAATTAAAAAAACATGACGATGCGGCTATGTCTTATGCCTACAAAATTACGGACATGAGTACGGCTAAAACCATCACTCATGCCGGAGTTGAAGAAAAAGTACCTGTCTTGCCGGTAGACAATTATGCGGCCAGCATTGATTTGACCGATAACGGTGGCAGCACTGTCGTTTCCTGGAAAGCCGGTTACTATCGCGCCTATATGAACAACAATCCGCCGGAAGAAATGAACGAAGAAGCGGCAAATACTGCGGTTACTGCAATTTTACAAGCCGGTCTTAAAAATCTGAAAGCCCTGGCTGAAAAGTAAGGCTAAGCGTGCTCTCAACGAATCGCCGCCGCCCCAGTTCCCTGCGGGTTTTCGGCATACACACCATCTTTGGTGATAAGGCTGTGGCGGTCTGCATCGCTACAGCTTTTTTATCTGCGCCGCTTGCTGCCCAGCCTTTTGCTTATATCAGCAATCAGTTGGATGATAGCGTGTCTGTTATCGACACGGCATTGGGCACGGTAGTCGATACGATTGCCGTGCCCGGTAGACCGGCTGGGGTTGCGGTGGCTCCTGACGGCAGCAAACTTTATGTCAGTACACCCGAAGCTAATGGCTTTGCGGTTGTCGATACCCAGAAAAGGCAAGTCATCGATACGGTTACGCTAAGTAATGGTGCGCTGGGCATTGCCGTGGGCGCGGACGGCAAGCGAGTTTATGTAGCGGACTGGTATAAGAATACCGTCTCGGTTATGGATGCGGACAGTCTGCAGTTGATTAAGACGATAGCGGTTGGTGAATCGCCATCAGGTCTGATTGTCAGTCCTGATAACCGTTGGTTATATGTCGCCAACCGGATCAGCAATTCAGTTTCTCAGATCGATTTGAAGGCGCTGACCGTTAAGAAATCAGTTCCGGTTGGGACACACCCGTTCGGACTGACTATTGATCAGCGAGGCGAACGTGTTTATGTTGCCAATGTTAAAAGTGATGATATAACGGTGTTGGAAACGGCGCGCATGAAAGTTATTGCTACGGTGAAGGTCAATAAGCTGCCCTATGCAACCGCGCTGGCGCTTAATGACAGTCGCCTGCTGGTGACTAATCAGGAAGACGGTTCAGTATCCGTTATCGATACAGAAACCTTAACGGAAATTGGCCTGATTAATGTGGGTGATAAACCCGAAGGCATCAGTACTGATAAGGATGATCGGCATGTTTATGTGGCTAACTGGTTTGACAACACTGTTTCTGTTATTGACGCCAGAATCCTGAAAGTCATAGCAACCATCAAAACCGGAGCAGGAAGCCGTGCGTTTGGACAGTTTATCGGTCCCTGATGAATGGTTTTTTTATCGACGAAAATCATTTTTCCACGAACAAACGAAAATTTTAAACGAGATAATAAACGCTAGGCAATTACTCAAAGAGTGAATTGAAATATAATATATTTTTTATTTTTTTTGTCGCGGACAATTCTTAGTATCTATTTCAGCACAACCCCTGATAAAAATGCCGTTACCGAATCAACTTATCGCTCCTCTTCCTTATTTTCCTGACAGTTCGGCGTTGTTTTCCACCTGTGCAGATAAAGCGTGGGCCGTTTTTCTGGATAGCGGCTATCCTCACAGTAAGCAGGGCAGATATGACATCATTGCAGCAGAGCCTTTGTGTACCTTGGTCACGCATGGCGAGATAACTGAAATTACCTGCAACGGCGCTATCCTAAGGTCAACTGAAAATCCGTTTGATTTGCTTAAGCAGCAGCTAGCACTGTTTCCTGGTTTTACGTTGGAACAGGATTTGCCGTTTAATGGCGGTGCCATCGGTTATTTTTCCTATGATTTGGCTCGCCGACTTGAAGACTTGCCCACAAGCGCTGAAGATGCCGAACATATTGCCGAAATGGCGGTAGGGATTTACGCATGGGCGGTCATAGTCGATCATGTTTTGCAAAAAACGTGTCTGATAGGACTGTGTGAGCAGCAGTATTGGCTAGGTTTGATCGATCGGTTCAGCCAGGTTCCTGTAAAGATCGAGCATCATGTTTTTAAGGTGGTAGGCGAGATTAAGTCCAATATGGATAAGGACGGCTATGTTACGGCCTTTAACAGGATTAAATATTACCTCAAAGAAGGCGATTGTTATCAGGTGAATCTGGCTCAGCGCTTTGTAGCTGACTTCGAGGGTGACCCCTGGGTAGCCTATCAAACCTTGCGCAAATTAAATGCGGCGCCTTTCAGTTGCTATCTTAATTTTCCGGAGGTGCAGATTTTAAGCTCGTCCCCGGAACGCTTTCTAAAGTTGACCGAGGGCGTGGTCGAGACCAAGCCGATTAAGGGTACGCGGCCAAGGAAACTGGATTACGCAGAAGATCAGCAGCAAATAATGAACCTTGAAGCCAGCAACAAGGACCGCGCGGAAAATTTGATGATCGTCGATTTGCTCAGAAACGACATTAGTAAAACTTGCAAGAACGGTTCAGTTCAAGTGCCGGTGTTATTCGATGTGGAAAGTTATGCAACCGTGCATCATCTGGTCAGTACTGTAACCGGCATGCTGGCGGATAATCAGCATGCGCTGGACTTGTTGAAAAGCTGCTTTCCGGGCGGATCAATCACCGGTGCGCCGAAGATCAGGGCCATGGAGATCATCGAGGAACTTGAACCGAACCGGCGTGGTGTTTATTGCGGAGCCATTGGTTACATTGCTTTCAATGGTAATATGGACACCAATATTGCGATCAGGACGCTGGTATGTTCACAAAATAGCATCCGTTTCTGGGCGGGTGGTGGCATCGTCAGTGATTCAATAGCCGAAGATGAATATCAGGAAAGCTTTGATAAGGCAGCGGCCATGCTCGATTTATTACAGCAATTTAGCGACCGATGATTGTTGTCAAGCTGGGCGGCAGTTTGTCACGCTCGGATGCTCTTGTTGACTGCCTGAATGCGGTGGAAAAAAATTATCAGGACAGGGCGGTGGTTATTGTTCCAGGTGGCGGCGCATTTGCCGATCAAGTCAGGCTGGCGCAGCAACAGTGGCAATTTGACGATAATATCGCGCACCAGATGGCTCTCTTAGCCATGCAGCAAATGGCCTTGTTGTTTAACGGACTTAAATCCGGCTTTGTAATCGCTAATAACATCCCGGCAATTCAAGAGCTGCTAAGCCGGAAAAAAATCGTCATTTGGTCGCCGGATATTAAAGAGCTTGATAAAGCAGGTATTGCTGCGTCCTGGGATATAAGCTCAGACAGCCTGTCGGCATGGTTGGCCGGGGCGCTCTGTGCGACAGAACTGATCCTGATAAAGTCAGCCCTTATTGATAGTAATCTTAGCCTCCAGCAGATTGCATATCTACAGATAGTCGATAAAGGCTTTTGCGATACAGTAGCGCAAGCCGCCTTTAAAATTCGGATTATTAATGCGCAAAGCTTTGGGGTGAATATTCTGTAATACACCCGGTGTTCACCAAGCCATCCGTTGGTCACATGCCTAAAAGAGCCTAATACATGGACTATCTAGGACTACGTATATTGCGTTATAATGCAAAAAAGGACTATTGCCGCTTTCTTCATCGAACTAGGAAATAAATTCTACGGCGACCTCAATCATCCACCGACAACCAAACATAGATGCAAACCACTACACACAGCAATAACGAAATAACACCAGACAAGCACTATCTGAGCAGCCTATCCGCCTTAAAAAAAGAAATAAAAACGCGCGGACTTTATAAAAAAGACACTAAAATTGTTCTATTGCATTTGTTTTTGCATACAATTTTTGCCGCAACAGGAATAACTTTATTCATAGTTTCGCCGAATATATGGCTGACGCTGTTCGCCACTACTTTGTTGCTGGTCGGCTTGTTAGGAATAGGGACGCACACCCATAATTCAGCGCACTATGCGAGCACTAACAGCAAGCGACTGGATGATGTTTTAGCCTATGTCGGTAATGTGGTTGTTATGGGTTTTTCAATTAATTATTGGCAATATAAACATAATATTGTCCATCATAAAAATCCTAATATCGTCGGTCATGATTTTGATTTTGATTTTGCACCGATCTTTTCTGTTATCAAGAGCGAAAAAGAAAATACCCCGGGCTTACATGGCTTTTATTACCGATATTTGCAAGGCATTATTTTTCCGATTGCGATTGGTTTTCTTGCGTTTGATATACAGCGGCAGGGTCTAGCCTACCTGCTGAGCAAGATACGCAAAGATAAAACGAATATAAGATATTTTGTTGATTTGGCTTGCCATATTCTTCATGTTTTTCTATGGATAGTTTTGCCTAGTCTGTGGTTTGAAGTATCCGATGTATTGTTGTTTTACCTGCTTAGAAATCTGCTGTTATCTTATGCGCTGTTCTTTACGCTGGGCGCCTCTCATTTGGTTCCGGAGGCGGTATTTGCGACCAATGACCAGAGTTCGGCTGATTTCTTTTTAAAACAGACGGCTACGACGATTAATATACGCACTAACTGGTATGGCCGATTTCTTATGTCTGGCTTGGATTATCAAATCGATCATCATCTGTTTGTCGGGGTCTGCTACACGAAACTGCCGGAGTTAAGCAAGCTGGTAAAAGAGTATTGCGATGTTAATGGCTATTCTCATACGACTCTCGGCATGTTGCCGGCGTGGATAAAAGTGATCAGTGTTTTTTATAATCCAAAGCAGGTTATTAATGATCTGGAAGCATCCAGGCCGCTGGCAAAAGGGTGAGGGTTAGTAACACACAATAAATACCCGCATTAAGCATGTATAAAAATGGAGCGCGGATGCCTAAAGTAGGCGCCTTCAGCAGATTAACATGGATTAAAATGAGCATGAAGGTAGGCTTAGGTTTTTAAATTCAGTGTAAATCCGATTGATCCGTGTCCTATTAACTATTCAGTGCATTTATTCATACTCAGTGAGTCTGCAATTTTAGCGTAATATTAGATGTTTAATCGCTGATGGCTATTCGGCGTAGAGCAGATGTAGAGCAGGGCTGATGCGATTCCAGTCCGATATTAAGGCAGGATAAACTATGACGCTAATACCTCGACAAATATTTCATATTATTGCAACAGCGCGGCCCGCGTTTTTGTTGCTCCCCCTTTGTAGTCTGTCACTGCCACTTGCTTATGCTGTTTCACAAGGCATCAGTATCAATCCACTGCACTTAGGTCTGATATTTTTTGGCGCTTTGGCTGCTCATGTCAGCGTTAATATGTTGAATGAATACGAGGATTATAACAGTGGGCTGGATTTTCATACCCGGCGTACGCCTTTTAGCGGCGGTAGCGGTACACTTCCGATCCGTCCTGAATTAGCTGGATTGGTGTATATAGGAGCTATGGCGAGTTTGCTGATAACGGCCTTGATTGGTTTCTATTTTTTATCGACTGCGGGTTGGGGGCTGTTGCCGGTGGGTGTGCTTGGTCTGTTGCTGATTTACTTTTATACTCAAACAATTACTCGCTGGCCGTTGTTATGCTTGATTGCGCCGGGACTGGCTTTTGGCCCATTGATGATAAACGCTGCCTACACTGTGTTAAGTGGTCACTATAGCCTTGCGGTCACCGCGACATCATTTATAGTCTTTTTTCTGGTTAACAACCTGCTATTGCTCAATCAGTTCCCCGATCTGGAGGCCGACCAGGATGCAGGGCGATGCCATCTGCCGATTTTGATTGGCAGGAAAAAATCGGCCCGGGTTTATGTCAGTTTTTTAGCCGCCGCTTACGCGCTGTTAGTGCTTTGTGTTTACCTGGATTTTATACCGGTAACCGGTTTAGCAGGGTTATTGTCGTTAGCGCTGGCTATTCCAGCAGCCCGGTTGGCAGTGCAATTCCCAGATGATATCGAAAGATTAAAACCGGCTTTAGCCTTAAATGTTGCAGTAACATTAAGCACGCCTATTCTGGTTGCTGCAGGGATTATTTGGCAGTCCGCAGGTGGAATGGCTTGAATTCCAAATAGTTCAGCGTAAGCGCTGTCCGGTTAGCGCATCATAAATAGCCGTTTCTTGTGCTAGTTCACCGACTTTGCCATGAACGATAAAAATATCGGCACCGGCAAACGTCTTTATTAGCTTTCTCGATTCTTTGATTGCGGGCCGGGTAGTGGGATTGGCGCTGGTGGAGACTAACGGACTGCCGAATTGGACGCATAAATCTCGAGCGATTGGGTGATTTGTCACTCTGACTGCCAATGAATCATGTGCACCGGTCAGCCAGTAAGGCACCCAGGGCCGGGCCGGAATAATCCAGGTCACAGGGCCGGGCCAGGTCGGCGTTATACGCTCAAGCAGGGATTGATCTAAAATCAGGTAAGGCCGCAGTTGCTCAAGCGAAGAGGCAATAAGGATCAGGCCTTTTTCTATCGGTCGCTGCTTGATGTCGAGTAAGGACATAACTGCTGCTTCGTTTAGCGGGTCACAGCCCAGGCCGTAGACCGCCTCTGTCGGATAAGCAATCACCGCGCCAGACTTCAGATGTCGGACGGCGGCTTTAATTTTGAAACTGGAATGATAGGGCATTTTTAGCTGTTCGCTTCGATTCCGCTCAGTGAGCGGCTTATAAAACGCCAGGTTCTTTAGGTCCCTGCACATCCGCCGGATCGCCTTCATACGGTGTCGCATATTTACAGTCTTTTTGCGGACACACCTTTTCTACGCCGCGCCGTTTGGTTTCCTTGACGGTCAAAATGGGCCAGGCACATTCCGGGCAGCTTTCCTTGATCGGCGCGTTCCATAAGGCATAATCGCACTTGGGATATTCCGAACAGGAATAGAATATTTTGCTGTTCCGCGACTTGCGTTTAAGGATGTTGCCTTTTTTGCATTGCGGGCACTCGACGCCGGTGTCCATCGGCTTTTCCAGCGGCTCGATATGCTTGCATGTGGGATAGCCGCTACAGCCGATAAACTTGCCATAACGTCCAGTCTTAAGCACTAAAGGCGATTCACATTTAGGGCAGACTCGACCTTCTACAATTTCGGGTTCATTAGTCGCATCGGCATCATCATTCAGGTTGCGGGTATAGGAACATTCCGGATAGTTTGTACAGCCGATAAACCGGCCATTCCGGCCCAGGCGAATGGACAAGGGACTGGCGCATTCAGGACATTTTTCATCGATGGCTTCCTGGGTTACATCTTTGCGCTGGACGCTTTCTTCTTTTTCATGAATCAGGGTCGTAAACGGTTGCCAGAAGGCGTGCATCAACGGCACCCAATCTTTTTCTCCCCGCGAAACTGCATCCAGCTCGTCTTCCAGGTTGGCGGTGAAATCGTAATCGACGTATTTGGTGAAATGTTCGGTCAGGAATTTGTTGACGATACGCCCGACATCGGTCGGATAGAAGCGTTTTGTGTCCAGCGTCACATACTCACGGTTTTGCAAGGTCGAAATAATCGACGCATAGGTCGATGGTCGGCCGATACCGTGTTCTTCGAGGGATTTTACCAGGCTGGCCTCGCCGTAGCGTGGCGGCGGCTCGGTGAAGTGCTGGCCGGCATTGATATCGTTAAGCTGGACGGGCCGACCTTCTTCCATAACCGGTAGAAAGCTTTCCTTGTCATCGCTTTCGGTACTGTCATCTTTACCTTCAAGATAAACAGTCATGAAACCGGGCGAGGCTATCGTGGAGCCGGTTGCCCGAAATACGTGCTTGCCGTCTGCGCAGCTTAGGTCGACGGCGACCATATTCAGTGTGGCATGTATCATCTGACAGGCGATCGTGCGCTTCCAGATCAGCTCATAGAGTTTGAATTGCTCAATACTCAGGTGGTCTTTTATCTGGCTAGGAAAATGCCGTGGGTAGGTTGGGCGTATAGCTTCGTGGGCTTCCTGGGCGTTTTTCGATTTGGTTTTAAATAACCTGGGTTCTTTGGGTACATTTTCGGCGCCGTAGTTTTCGGCAATCAGTCCGCGTATTTCTTCGACAGCATCAACAGACAGGTTGACCGAATCGGTACGCATGTAGGTAATCAAGCCGGCCGTTTCGCCACCTATGTCGATGCCTTCATAAAGTTGCTGGGCAACGATCATCGTGCGTTTGGTGGTGAAACCCAGTTTGCGCGAGGCCTCTTGTTGCAATGTCGACGTGATAAAAGGTGGGGCCGGGTTGCGTTTTTGCTGTTTTTTCTCCAGTTTGGCAACGGTTAATTGGCCGTCAGCCGCGTCCAGTAAGGTTTGCCTGGTTTTTTCGGCAAGTTGCTCATTGGTAATGCTAAATTGGCTTATTTTTTCGCCGTCAAACTGGGTCAGTTTGGCTTTAAAGGCTTGCTCATGCGCCGTCAATGCGGCATTGATAGTCCAGTATTCACGAGTTTTAAAGGCTTCTATTTCCAGTTCGCGCTCGACGATCATCCGTAACGCAGGGCTTTGTACGCGTCCTGCTGACAGACCTCGGCGGATTTTCTTCCAGAGTAATGGTGACAGGTTAAAACCGACCAGATAATCCAGCGCACGGCGAGCCTGTTGGGCATTGACCAGATTGATGGCTAAGGGTTCCGGATTGGCGATCGCCTCGGTGACGGCTTTTTTGGTGATTTCATGGAACACAACCCGATGCACCGGCTTGTCTTTCAATAATTTTTTTTCTTTCAATAATTCCAGCAAATGCCAGGATATGGCTTCACCTTCTCTGTCAGGATCGGTCGCCAGATATAAAGTGTCTGCGGTCTTGAGCGCTTTGGCTATTGCTTGCACATGTTTTTGGTTGCGATCGATGACTTCATATTTCATCGCGAAGTCGTTGCTCGGGTCGACAGCGCCTTCTTTGGGAATCAGATCGCGGACGTGTCCATAAGAGGCTAAAACATGAAAGTCCGGGCCTAAATATTTTTCTATGGTTTTGGCTTTTGCAGGCGATTCTACAATGACGAGATTTTTGCTCATTTATTCTTTAAAAAAGGTGAAAGGCTAAAGGCGAAGGACGAAGGGCAGTTTTTTAGTCCTGCGCCATTTGCCTTAATGTAAATACGTTGGCAAGAGATCATAGACAATATCTTCCATTCTGGAGAAAGCGATTTCCTCGTCCGGTTGGCTAAGCAAGACCATCAGCACTATCCATTTTAGTTTTTCCATCGATATTTCTTCACTTTCCAAGGCCATGGCCCGGTCGATAACAATTTCCCTGTTGGCTGAATTCAGGATGCGATTATGTTCAAGGAACATCAGCAAATTGCGGCAGTCAAGATCCAGCACCTCGATCTCTTGGCTGCAAAAAATGCGAAATACCGGCGAAGCCGATGGTTTTATCGCACGTTGCAGGCTTAGTGACTCCAGCCAGTCGAAAGCTTTATTGACTTCTATTTGTTCGAAGCCTGCTTCGAGTAATTCTGTTCTGACAACATCACTGTCCGGAAGTATTTCAATTTCATCTTCCATATAGTTTTCAAATAAGTACATCAGGACATCAAAAATATTTTCTTTCATAGGCTCTTAAAGTGTTTATGATTATTTTAGTCGCGTATAGCAACCACCGGGCGTTGCTTCAAGGTAACCTTGCAGCTCCAGAATCAGTAACATCGATGAAATAACTTCGACGGATTCGTTGGCATTTTCAACCAAAGTATCGATTGAAGTGGGGCTAAACATGATAAGATTCAATAATGTTTGTTGCTCCAGGTCAAGCGTTGATTGCATTGTGTTCGGTGTATAATCTTCATCTTGTTGATTATATTGGTTTAGTTCTTCAAGAATATCCTGGGTGGTTTCGACAAGTTTTGCGCCTTCTCGGATGAGTGCGTTGCAGCCTCGGGCTAAGGGGTTGAAGATTGATCCGGGGATAGCAAAAACCTCACGGTTTTGTTCCAGCGCCATCCGCGCCGTAATCAGCGAGCCGCTTTGTTTGGCGGCTTCAACAACCAGCAAACCCTGGCACAAGCCGCTGATGATGCGGTTGCGCCTGGGGAAATGGTTGGCTTTCGCGGTAGTGCCGGGCGGAAACTCTGAGATCATCGCGCCGGTATTGACAATTTTAGTGGCCAGCTCTTTATTTCTCGCCGGATAGATGCGATCTAAGCCGGTGCCGGCCACTGCAATGGTATAGCCATTGGCTTTTAACGCGCCCAGATGGCTGGCGGCATCGATGCCCAAGGCCAATCCGCTGGTGATTGTAAAGCCGCATTGGCTAAGGGTTCTGGCAAAGTTAAACGCGATTTCAAGGCCAGAGGTGGACGGATTGCGGCTACCCACAATCGCTATTTGCGGTAGCGATAATAGTTCCGGATTGCCGCGTACAAACAACAGCGGCGGCGGATCTGAAATTTCTTTTAGCAGCGGTGGATAGTTCGCGTCATTAACGGTGATCACGTGGTTATTGGCTTGAACCAGCCAGTCCAAATCATAGTCGATCAGCGTCCAGTCAGGGTTTTTGATCGCGTAAACGATGTCGCTTTTTAGACCCAGGGCGCTTAATGCGGCTGATGATTCTGCAAATAACTGCGCCGGCGTATGGCTGTCGAGCAAATGCAGAAATGTTCTGCAACCGACACCTGGCGTACGCAACAGCGCAAGCCAGTATTTTATGTCAGGGTCGGTTGGGGGCGTGCTCGTGTTCAGGGGGTTTTAACTTTATCTAAAACATGAAGGGCCTGGGTCGCTTTCATGACCAGTGCGTAACTGACGCGCTCAAAAGGGCGGAAAACCATCAGTGTGCCGGCAACTTCATCGGGAAGGGTAACGCGATCGTTTTTAATCGGACTATAAGCATCCGTGACAGTCTTGCCGTGTTTGTAAATTTCCAGTTCGTGTCCGGCTAAAAGTCCGTCTTCCGTGCCTTTGTCTATGACGACGACATTATAACGGCCGATTTGAGAAACACCGCCTAGCACGCTAATAATGCTGCCATTTACGTTTTGTTCGGGCGGACGAGGAAAATAATTTAACGTAATGTCCTGTTCAGCGTTGGACATGAGCCGGTCACCGATACGAATTTCACGGTTTGATTTGCTTATTGTGAGTGTTGCCGGGTCTCCAGGCTGTTGTAACGAGGCATCGGCTATGTATTGCGCCTCATAGCCCAGAATTTCACCGTTTTCAGGGCTGATATAGGCGCTGCCCGGACGGTAGATTGTGTAACCCTGGTTTTTCGGGTCGGTTATCGAGCGCACATAAACACGGTCGCCGGTGCCGACAAGCAGATGTTCGCCGGCAAAGTCCACAACATAAGGTGCGTTGCCCAGTTCATCTTTATTGACCACTTTGGGGGAGCTCAGGTAGCTGGCTATGGTCTCTGTGGGAATTAAGCGGATGGCCTGCTTCAGGTCGGTTTCGCGGATACAGGGCAGTACCTTACCGTCATCGGAGAGGGCAAAGTCTTTGCGGCCATTTTTATAATCTTCTTGCTTAAGCACGCAGGGAGCATTGGGGTTGATCCGAGTTTGAGTTGGTTCGCTACGGCTTAGGCTGAGCTGTGGTTTGCCGTCGACCGTTGAAAAATAGAGCGTATCGCCGGGATAAATCAGATGCGGGTTTTTGATCTGGGCGTTGTGACTCCACAATTCCGGCCATT
>CANNNN010000006.1 GCA_947506075.1 Methylococcaceae bacterium | reverse complement strand
GTGCCACAGTCAGGTGGAGTTGGTGAGCAAGGTGGTGATGGCCTTAATGGATTAGGTCTCTTCCAAGATTAAGTTTTATCTCACCGTTCGCTAAATTTTGGCAGAATATTTTCATTTGCCGCGATGGAAACACCAATACACATAACGAGAACCGAACGGGTAGACGATACCATTTTGGAACGCCATAACGTGGCCGAACGTTGAATGTCGAAACTACTCCAGAAACCAAAACAGTATACAAGCGCGCCTACGGTAAACGCGCTGACGAAACGGCGACGATGACAACATTTACCTTGCGCATGTCACGCGACGTTACTGCTTATGCGAACACCTTGCGTAATCTGGCTCAGATAGCCACAGTGCATTGGCTTGCCAAACATGAACGCCCATATCCTGAAGCCCAAAAAACATAGATAAGACAAATTCTGCAAGCTTCATCTTCCAATCATCTGATTGCCACCGCTTGTCGCTTGGCGCCCCAGTTCCCCGGCTTTGCATTAAACACTCCGGCGCACTGTTCGCCGCAAAAGCGGCAACGTCCTGACGCATCCAGATTCCATTCGGCCAATTCATACCAGTCACGCCCTATCAGCAACTTTTTGCAGCGGTGACAATAAGTACTCTCTTCGGCTTTATCATGCACATTGCCCACATAGGCATAATGCACACCGTTTTTTATAGCGATCCGCCGCGCCTGCACTAACGATGAAAGCGGCGTAGGCGGCTTATCCTGCATCTTCCAGTCCGGGTGAAACGCGGTAAAATGCATCGGCACATCCGGTCCCAGATGCTCGACCACCCACTGCGTCATGGCTTCAAGTTCCTCTTCCGAATCGTTTTCGCCCGGAATTATCAGCGTGGTCAGTTCCAGCCAGACCGAGGTTTCATGTTTGAGGTATTTCAGGGTTTCCAATACCGGTTCCAGATGACCGCCGGTAATTTCGTGATAAAAGCGCTCGGTAAAAGCTTTTAAATCGATATTAGCGGCATCCATCCATTGATAAAATTCGGCTCTGGGCTGTTCGCAAACATAACCTGCGGATACCGCTACCGATTTTATGCTCAAACTTCGGCAGGCTTGGGCTACATCAAGCGCGTACTCGTGAAAAACGACAGGATCGTTATAGGTGTAAGCGACGCTGTCACAGCCAAAATCCCTTGCCGCCTGTGCGATAGCTTCCGGCGAGGCCTTGCTCATCAGGATATCCATTTCCCTGGATTTACTGATATCCCAATTTTGGCAGAACTTGCAGGCCAGATTGCAACCGGCGGTGCCGAAAGAAAATACCGGCGTACCGGGCAGAAAATGATTCAGCGGTTTTTTCTCGATAGGATCAATCGCGAAGCCGCTGGAACGGCCGTAACTGGTCATCACAATCTGGTCATCCAGATTCTGTCTGACAAAGCACAGGCCACGCTGGTCTTTGTGCATCTTGCAAAATCGGGGACAAAGATCACATTGCACGCGACCATCATCCAGAGCATGCCAGTAGCGAGTTTTTACGGTATCTTTAGTAACAAAATCAGTCATGATTATTCTCCTGGTTCCGCTAATAATCGTCATATTGCTGGAGGGCAAGCAAGTTACGTAACCGCAGACCCCGGCATAACGCTAAGAGCAGGATGCTTCAAATATCGAAATGGGCAGCCAAACCTAAAATCAACTGGTGATTGACTGTTTCCGTGTTGATAGTGCCTCCGCCAGCCAAGTTGGCTGTTACATCAGCGTAAGTCAATTTGTACTCGGCAAAGCCGGAAATGAAACTGTAAATATCATAATTGATGCCTAACAAAGCATTGACGACAGGGCCGGCTCCCCGTTGATATTGATAGGTCTGTACGCGATCAATTGTTGCGTCAACATGAGGAATGCTAAACCCGGCGCCTAAACCGGTGTACAGTTGCATGCGACCGAGCCAGGTCTTATCCCGCTGGCCGCTAGGAAACCAGCGATATTGGCCATTAAAAGTTAAGGTGTTCAAGCCGTGGGACATATTGAATTCTTTAAGACTGGTACTATTGATAACTTGGCTACCAGTGATCGGAACGTTGTTTTGAGCGCCATCCACTGCTACCGTTTTGCTGTCCACAAGGTAGTTTTTTAGATGACTGAAATCAACGGACACCCCCCCAGTTTGGCGCATCATTGAACCAATAATCCATTCGGGCGCCATAGAAAATAGGCGACTTGAAAGAATTATCTTCCCAGCTGACATCCTTGAAATTCAGATGGGTATAGCCTTGTTTCAAGTTTAAATCGCCATTGTCGACAAATGATTGTCCTGCAAATAAGCCTAGCGTTATTTCGGCGTTTACTGAAGGCGTCAATAAAAGACCTGCCACCACTATTGTAAGTAGACCTAGCTTATTGAGATTAAAGCGGGTTTGATTAACGAGTTGTAGTTGCATTGTAATTTTTTCCTTACAGAATTTGTTAGCTGACAAGGCTTATCTTGCCGATTTGCAACTTCGATGTCAATTGCAAACAAACACTGGATTAACTGCGGATTTTAAATTATTCCGCTATCAGTCTATGCAAAACAGAAAAAGATTTCGTAAAAAATTGTCTAGCGAATACAATAGTGACTCGCTATTAATGTATCGCGTTAATAAATATTGACAGGGGATTATGGATAAATTTGATGTATTTGATTTGATAGAGCGAATGTCGGCATTGATTCGCTCTGAAGAACGTAGAAAATGTACGGAATTAGGTTTGCAGCCGGTACATTTGCAGGTAATGGATTACTTATCCCGCTGTAACCGCTATAGCGACACTCCGGCAGCACTTGCTAATTATTTGGGCATGACGCGTGGCACTGTTTCCCAGACCTTATTGCTGCTGGAGAAAAAAGGCTATATCAAAAAAACAGCCGATGTAAATGACAAGCGTATGGTGCATCTTAGTCTTCTGGCTGAAGGTGACGCTCTTTTGACTAAGGCGAGTCCGGTAGCTTTATACAGTGAGGCATTGGCAATATTTAAGGAAAACAATAACCAAGAAAATCTGTTTGTTAACGCGTTGACGGCACTGCAAAAAGCCAATAAGTCACAGTCCTTTGGACTTTGTAAAACCTGTAAATATTTCACTGAAACTTCGGCGGGGTTTATTTGCGGTTTAACCAAAGAACAACTTAGCCAAAGCGATAGTGAAAAAATATGTCAAGAGCATACCCTTCGTTAAATTTGGTCACTAGGCTAAGGCGATTTCTATCTGAAAGAGTATGCCCAGGTTAAGCATTTTTATTCACCACGAAGACACGAAATATAAAAAAATCAATGTATGACTTGTCAACTTGCCATGAATAGCAGGTAAAATCACGCGGTTTTCTTCGTGCTCTTCATGTCTTCGTAGTGATTTATAGAACCTGGTTAGCGGGGTATATCCAGTACTGGAATCGCCTAAGGCCATTCTGTGTGTTCTGCAACGATGTGCCTTTATTCAATCACAACCCTACTGCCGCGCCGAATCACACCCGCTTGTATTACCTTCGCATAAACACCAACTGAAGGCAGTGCTTTACCTGCAAAAGGTACAAGGACTGTATTTTGGGCAATGGTGCGTAATATTTTGGCGTCTTTAGCTAAATCTCCTTGTGCCAAGGATGGCATGACACAACGCGGACAAGGGTCTGTAATCAGCAACTTCACACCATCAATAGTAAGAGTTTTACCAACCCAGTCGTTTTCAACAAAACCTGTTTGCTCGGGAGGAGTTGTAATGACCAAATTTGGACGAAAACGTCGCGTCTCCAGGCGACCGCCAGGATAAAGCTGTTGTAACTGAGTCAGGCTTGCCGTTGTCAGTATATGCAGGCAGGCATAATCAAAAAAACTGCCTTCAGCTGCGGCTACAGAGAGATTTTCATTACTGATTTCTGTGTTTTCACCCTCATATTCAGGCCAGTATTGTTCCAGGCTTGCGTGCTGTGCGGCCTTGTTTCTCAGGCTGACGGTCCGTTTTAACGCAATGGACAATAATTGTTCCGCATCAGGTTGATCACTTCTGATTATATTGCCGTCTGGTAACGTGACCCAAACGGGAGGCATTTCCTTATCTAAAACAGGTGCTTCAATATAACGGGCATGGAAGGAAAAAATTTCCGGCCATTTTTTAGGATTTTTAGCGCTTACGATCTTATCAGTTTCCGAATCCAGTAAAGCATACGAACGATCCCCCAATACGCCATTATTGGTAAGCGTTGCGGAATTCAACTCTTCTCCCATCATGGATTTGATCGGGTAACGCCAAAGTGAAGCTAAAGATAGTGTAGTAACAGGCATAATAGTCCTCGGTAAAATTAATTGTTAAGCGTTCAATTGTTGACGGTAAACAGCGTGTAAAACTAGGTGCAGAAAATTTTTTTATATAAAAATATAGAGTTATAGCGTCCGAAGTTGAAAAAGCGACATACAGACCTTAAACATGCAGGGCATGACGATTGCTTAATCAACAGCGGAAATCTATACAAACTGCACGCATTAAACAGGTAAACGCGAGCGTTGAATAGCGCCGGACACGAATTATTATATTTTTTGTCTGAACCAATAAAACACATAAACACTAATGATTAATGCATAGACTGTAAGCATTGACTCCAAGCTATCGGGATTGTTACGTGTAGGAGGGCTGTAGATAGCTGTACTTAAAATATATTGATGCATACTTTCCTGAATCGCATCTTGTGCAAAAGAGCCGGAGCATCCAAAAGTTAAGGCTAAAAAAACCAATAAAATGTTTGTTTTTTTCATCATACAGCTCCCGACAAGTAAATTTTGATTCACTACTATAGCGATTCGCTATAGTACCAGCTTTATTTTCTTGTGGGAATATTCACTGGCTAAGCTTTTATTTTATTGGTGCTTGGTAGCTCCAGTTTGCAATGAATTAGGCCTTTAATAAGCTGTGCATCGAGGGCTGTTTTGTTGAAATCCTGCTGAGTATATAGTCAAAACTGCAGCCCTATGATTCTTGGAAAGAGTAGAGAGGCTAATCAGAATTCCTGATAGCAAGGTTTTTTGCCCTGACGCGCGGGGGGATTGGGGAGACCAAGAACTTGGCATTTATTGACGTCAGCTGCAACAGTGGCTGTAGCCAACGATGTAAAAAAGGGAGGGAGATTTTGTAAAATTTAACCCGGTCAGAAAGTGAATTAAACTAAGAAATTATCTGGTTTTGAGCAACAAGTAACGTTGATGTCAAATGGTCTCGCCAGAGGCATCGTCCGCCAGTTTTAATGAGCGTTCGTTATAAAGAGCGGCAATTAAATTAGCCTGATACACCATGCCCACCAGGCGATTTTCATTATTTACAATCGGAATTTGCCTGTAGCCTTGGTTTGACATCAGTGGAATAAGATCGGCGATATGGGTGGTTTCCGGCACTACGCTCACAGAGCTTGTCATAATATGACCGACTGCTTCCGGTTTATCAGTCGATACATCAGGCGTACGGCGAATAAAAGCTCTAAACGATTGCTGAAAGCTTGTATTAGCAGCCACGTTGAGGAATTTAAAAAAATCATTCCAGGTAATAATGCCGATAACGCGCCTTGCCTTGTCAATAACTGGCATGGCTTTAAGCTTTTCGCCCTGCATCATTTTCCAGGCATCTTCAACTTCTGTGCCGTATTCAACGGTCAATATGTTTTTCACCATAATATCCGCACAAGTGATATTGCCTTGGTAGCGTTTAAAACTTTGTAACTGAGCAGCGGTAAACAATTTGCTTAAGTCTGCCGCCGAGACATCCATAAACATATTCCTGCTTTCCAGCGCTTTTTCCAGGTCCCGCTCCGAAATGCCGGTGCGCTGAGACGGTTGAATAATGTTGTGTTTATGCTGTTTGTTATCAGCTTGATCGGGAACGGTAGGATAGTCATAACGCAATACCCAGCGGTTAATGGCAATAGCCACCACCAGCAGGACCGCTACATTAATGCCTACCGGCAGCAATACAAAACTGTAGTCCATTAAATTAGCCGGATCTGTCGCCATGATAGGTGTCAATGCCGTCGCTGCCCCGGGAGGATGTAGGCAGCGCAGCAGCAGCATGGCAAGAATACTGCCACCGACTGCACAGCCCGATGCAAAAGCTGTGTTTGTATGCATGTGAGCGCAAGCGATACCAATAACTGCCGATACCATTTGCCCGCCAACCAAGGGCCAGGGTTGTGCCAGCGGACTGCTGGGCAAAATAAACAAGATAACGGCAGACGCCCCCATAGAGGCCACTATAATGGGGTAAGCTGCGCCAACACCCGACTTCTGGGTAACCCAGGCAACAAGCAAAATAGCAACAAAACTCGCAAGAACAGAAAGCAGTTTGGCTTTGAGGCTTAAATTTACCGGATCAACGGTAATAAATCGAAAAAATTGCTGGGCTGTCATCATAGCGGCATCGTTCAGGTAGGCGTAAGCAAAAAGGCATCGGCATAAATATCCGCTGATGCCGCGCCCTTCAGAAAGGTCATTGTTTTCATTTGATTGACCATATCAGGATGACCACATAGAAATACTCGCCAACCTTTTAACTCGGGAAGTGTCGCCAACGCAACATCATTGACGCGTCCGTGGCTAAAACCTTCAGGAACATGTTTGCTTGATATGCAAGGCATGTAATGAAAATTCTGATGCTGGTTACTCAATTGGCGCAGTTCGTCAATCCGGTAAAGATCTTCAACTTCGCGACTGCCATGAAACAAATAAATAGGACCGGAATGGCCCTGTGCAAGTGCATCGGTAAGAATACCCGCCAGGGGTGCCAATCCCGTTCCTGTTCCGACCAGAAGTATGCCTTGCTCACTTCTTTCCGGCAGGTAAAAACAGTGTCCACGCGCCTCGGAGACTGCGATAGTATCTCCAGCCTTGATGTCATCATGTAGCCATGCGCTAAACTTGCCGCCGGGTAAGCGGCGAATATGAAATTCCAGGGTATTGGACTCTTGTGGGATATTGGCAATCGAATAGCTGCGAGTTAAGCCGTCGGCTCTTTGTAGATTAACGAATTGTCCGGCATTAAATTCAAACGCATCTTTAAAGGCTATGATCAGTAGCAGCGTATTGCGATTAAGCATGTCATTTACAACAACCGTTCCTTCGGTATAGAAATCTGATTGATCGGGTAGCTTAATGACCATGTCCCGCTCCGGATGGCACAGACAGGCAAGAAAATGATTGCGTGATTTCAGGGTATCCTTTAATCCGACCTGGGCGGCTTTCGGAGGTGGGCTATCGGGACTGCGCACCATGCAACTGTGACAGGTGCCTTTTTTACAGGCGTAGGGAATATTAAGCTTTGCGCGCAATAAGGCATCGAGGACTGTTTCATCCGGTTGGCAAGCGTAAGTCTTTTCTTCAATAGTTAATTTGTACATGATGCTACCGTTAGCGCAGACTCCATTTATTGATCGCTAGCAAGCTAGAACAGTGGGGAAAGTCCGGGTGAAATTAAGACAGCGTTGCGTGTGGCTATACAGATCGCCGTGACTTGGTTGCCGAAAATATTTGCGACGAAAGTCAGTCAGAACCTTGCGGAAAAATGGCTAGGCCTGAATTGACCACGGGGAAAGAATAGCAAGTTAGTGTTCATTATGCAACTTAAACCTGTTAAAACTTGTTTTTATGTTACAAATAAGTTCTTTGCTTGTACTAAGCCGCTAAGGTGCAGGAAAAATTTTTTAACGAAGCGGAAGGCGTAATTCTGGGTAACTGTTCATGCCTCCTATGCCTATTATCAATGTTTATCAATGTTTGGAAACCAGCGAAAGTCACGTCGAGGATGTTGTTTATGCCCACATTACCGCACTTCAAAAGTCGGGCAAGGAAAAGATGCAGTCCGGGATCTACGGGATTAGCCAATAAATTTCAAATAATGGGGCTTATGTTAAATACACTTCAGTCATAACAACACTCCATAAGCCAAACGTTTGAACATAAGCATAAACATCGGGGCGTCGAGATTAATATTCAAAAAAGCCTTTGCAGTGAACCCCAGTTATTTCTTGACAAGGAATTGGCGAGAACCAGAATAGCACATCGCACCACCAATTTATCCATGAGCAAGCTATACAGGTTGTTAATTACTCTTTAATAGCTTAACATTCCCCGCATGTTTACTACACTGCGCAAATTTACCGTTATCTTTCTGGCGATACTGCAATTGATTGCACCGTTAGTGCATGCGCATGCAGGAGAGAAAAGTCCAGACCGGGGGCTGCATGTTCCCGGTCTGGAAATGTATGGGGCTGACACGATACCCTGTTGTCTCAGGCCATAAGCTATAGTTTTAGTTCTTATGGAATCATCGTGGGTGTCGATGCCGGCATCAAAGATAACAAGGCAAATCTGGCAGCAGATAATAGTCATTATCTGCTGCCACAGACGCCAGTATTTAACCCGACACTGGCGCCTTTTGATAATAATTTTACACCGCAAACAGCGCAGTTTATTTGCCGCTTGTTTATCCCCTCGCTTTCCCCTCGCGCACCGCCTGCTCAATAAGTTTCACTGTCTGTTTTAGTTCCAATAACCTGAAAAATCAGTCTATCCACGAAAAGATGCCAAGCTTCAGATCATAAGCGGGTAATACAACACGCTGACTTATTGGATGTCGTCTAAAGGCAGTCATTATTTGCTTTCGTAGATCAAGCGCCGATTTTAGGCTTAACGGAACGTTGTTGATTTCATTTATAACGCGGTTAGCGCCGCATCGAGACTGTTTCATGTTTTTTTTGCACCTTTTTAGAAGGCTAATGCCCAGCTTATTGCTGGCGAATATGGTTTATTTTACGGCGGTAGGGCTCAGTTTTGCGCAGTCGCCGCTTATCGTCGAACATCAGGATCTAATTCAAAGTGATGCGACCTTAAGTTTGGCTAAAGTTGTTGAGCTGACGTTGGAGAAATATCCCGATAGCAGTTGGCTTAATTCGCTGGAGGAAGAAGCTGCGGCCCTGGCTCAGCGAGGCAACAGCTGGACAGCCGGTGCCTCGCAGGCAGGACTGCGATTTCAGGAAGCGACCAGCGGCACCTTGCACTATATCGATGTTCAAGTGCAAGTGCCGTTATGGAATTTAGGCCAGCGCGATGCGGAACAACGGACGGCAAAGCTGGCTGAAAACAGCGCGTTGTCACAAACGCTTTCGCTTAAATTACGGGTGTCAGGTTTGATTAGGTCGGCTCTTTGGGATATGGCGCTGGCCAATATTGGTTATGAACAGGCGAAAATCGAGCTGGCGATTACCGACCAGTTATTGGCCAAAGTCCAGCGGCGTGTCGAGTTGGGTGATTTGCCGCGCGCTGATTTATTGCTGGCGAAAACGGAGTCCCTACAAAAACGCTCGGTGGTAACCCTGGCCGAAGCTGAACTAATGCATGCCCGTAAACGCTATTCCAGCATCACGCAAATGTCTAAAATCCCCGAACTGTATCAGGAAAAACTCGTGGAGTTAACAGCGATACAGCATAGCCATCCGTTATTAGTGGCGATTAACAGCCAGATTGAACGCAAGCAGGCAGAACGTGATGCGATTAAATTGGTCGGTTCCGGCCAGACCAATGTCGCTGTCGGCATTAACAGCGATCGGTTCACCAATGACCCCCGAAGCAATCAAACGGACAGTTTTAATATCGGTGTTATCGTGCCTTTTGGCGGCAGCGCGTATCTGGCGCCACATGTTGCGGCGGTTAATGTCGAACTTAACAAATTGATTGCGGAACGCGAACAGCTGTCCCGGAGTTTGGAACAGGCGCATCACGAGGCCGAACATAATCTGGAGGTCAATCGGGTTGAGTTAGGCATTGCCGAAGAGTTAAAACAGGTTGCCGAAGAACATTTGAAAATGACCGATTTAAGCTTTTCGGTTGGAGAGATTAATCTGATGGATTTATTAAAAATTCAATCCAGGACCCAGCAAGCGGTATTAAATGCGAAGCAGCGCTCAATCATGTTACAGCGCGATATAGCGCTTTATAATCAGGCAGTAGGAGTTACGCCATGAAAATGTATAAATTGTTACGGGTCTTAAGTTATTTAGCGTGGGCAACGCTGTTTTCAACACCGGTTCTGGCTAAAAACAGCATTGAAATTTCTAAGGAAAATATTGCCAATCTCGGGGTAAGACTCGGCAAACTGGAGTCGGTCGAACAAATTCCGGTGTTATCCGCACCGGCTAAAGTCGTGGTTCCGCCAACGCAGGAGTATGTCGTCAGTGCAGCGCAGTTTGGCGTCATCGAGCAGCTGAATGCGGCGGTAGGCGATAAGGTGGCAAAAGGGCAGGTTTTAGCCCAGCTCAATAGTCCGGATTTGCTGACGTTACAGCGTGAATATCTTAAAGCGGTCAGTGCGTTGCAATTATCGTCGGCTACTTTTCAACGGGATAAAAAACTGCTGGAAGAGGGCGTTATTGCCGATAGGCGCTGGGAAGAAACCCGGATTCAACAGAACTCCTTTGCGTCCGAAGTGAATGAGCAGAGGCAATTGCTGGAAATCGCCGGCATGACGAGCAGTGAAATTAATAGTTTGGCCAAAACACACCGACTAACCCGGCAGCTTAATGTTCGTGCGCCGATAGCGGGTGTGGTGATGGAGCGTTTAGCCGTTGCCGGTACACGTATCGATATGATGGCGCCGTTATACCGTATCGCTAATCTGGATCAGTTGTGGCTGGAAATAGCCATCCCGCAAGAACGTTTGACGGATATTAAAACCGGCGATCGGGTGGTCATTGACAATCCAAAAGTAAGCGCAAAAATCAGCCTGTTGGGAGCGAGCGTTAACCCTGAAAATCAGACCATTCTGGCGCGGGCTGTGGTGGAAAAACAAGCGGCTGAACAGCTACGCCCGGGACAACGGCTCAATACCCGGATTATTAAGGCTAGCGACAAGGCGGTGTTTAAAGTCCCGAATACGGCTATCGCGCAGAACGCAGGCAAAGCCTTTATTTTTATCCGCCAGCCCCAGGGTTTTTTGGTTACCGCTATCATCGTAGTCGGTAAACAGGAGGCCGAATCGATCATTAGTGGCGAGCTTAATGGTCATGAAGAAATAGCCGTCAACGGTGCGGTTGCTTTGAAAGCCAATTGGCTAGGTCTGGGGAGTGAAGAATGATGGCCAAGCTGATTCGTTTTGCGCTGAGCCAGCGATTACTGATGATGTTGCTGGTCGTACTGTTGTCAGGCGGCGGCTATTATGCGTTTAAAAACATTCCGATCGATGCCTTTCCTGAAGTATCACCGACCCAGGTCAAGGTGATAGTCAAAGCGCCCGGCATGACCCCCGAAGAAATCGAAGCGAGAATCACCGCGCCTATCGAAGTCGAGCTGCTGGGCATTCCGCATCAGACTATGTTGCGCTCCATCGCCAAATACGCGTTGACCGACATTACCGTCGATTTCAAGGAAGGCACGGATATTTTCTGGGCGCGTCAACAGATTGCCGAACGTCTGAATGCGATATGGACGAGTTTGCCTGCGGGGGTCGAAGGCGGTATTGCGCCGATGACTACGCCGCTCGGTGAAATGTTCATGTTTACCGTCGAAGGCGGTGGTTTAAGTTTAATGGAACGCCGCAGTTTACTGGACTGGGTAATACGGCCTGCCTTGCGCACAGTCTCCGGCGTTGCCGATGTCAACTCACTGGGCGGCATGGTCAGGAGTTTTGAGGTTATTCCCGATAATGTTCGCATGTCGGGTCGGGGTATCAGCATGACTCAGCTGACCACCGCCTTGCAAAGCAATAACCGTAACGACGGCGCAGGTCGTTTGACCGATGGCGAGGAGGCCCTGATTGTCCGCGCCGAAGGCCGCATCAAAAACCTGGATGATGTTGGCATTATTGTGGTCGATAATAAAAACGGTATTCCTATTACCGTCGGCGATGTCGCGACGATCAAAATCGGTGCGTTGACCCGTTACGGTGCGGTCAGCAAAAACGGCGAGGGCGAAGCTGTTACAGGACTGGTGCTGAGTTTGCGTGGCGCTAACGCCAGGCAAACCATTGCCGGTATAGAGAAAAAACTGGCCGAAATCAGCCCGGGATTCCCTAAAGGTGTTGAAGCCAAGGTTTTTTACAATCGCGGTAATCTGGTCGACAAGGCCGTAGACACGGTGCTGCATGCACTGCTGGAAGCCATTGCGCTGGTGGTGATCCTGTTGATTTTATTTCTGGGTAATTTGCGTGCCGCGATTGTTGTCGCTTTAGCTCTGCCGTTGGCGGCGCTGTTTACGTTTATCCTGATGAACTACATGGGCATGTCGGCCAATCTGATGAGCTTGGGTGGACTGGCAATTGCGATCGGCATGTTGGTCGATGCGGCTGTGGTGGTGGTTGAAAACCTGATCACCCATCTGGCGCATACTGAAAAAGCTCAGCGTCTGCCGCGCTTGCATATCATTTACCGGGCAACCAGCGAAGTCGCGCAGCCCGTGGTCTCCGGTATCTTGATCATTATTATCGTGTTTTTACCGTTGCTGACCTTGCAAGGCTTGGAAGGCAAACTATTTACCCCGGTGGCCTTGACCATTGTGTTTGCACTCAGCGGTTCGCTGGTTTTGTCGCTGACGGTGATTCCGGTGATCGCCTCCTATTTATTGAAAGAGGTGTCGCACGAAGAACCCTGGCTGCCCAGGCAGCTGCAAAGACTGTATCAGCCTGCTTTAGTCTGGTGTCTGGCTAACAGCAAGAAAGTATTTATCGCGGCAGGCTCCTTATTGGCGGTGACGGTGCTGGTCTTTACCCAGATCGGCAGCATCTTTATGCCGACCATGGACGAAGGCGACATCATCGTGCAACTGGAAAAATTGCCGTCGATTACGCTGGAGCAATCCGTGGCACTGGATATTCAGGTGCAAAAAAATCTGCGTAAAAATATCCCCGAAATCGTCGATATAGTAGCCAGAGTCGGTTCCGACGAGCTGGGACTTGATCCTATGAGTTTAAACGATACCGATACCTTTTTGATCCTGAAGCCTAAAAAACACTGGCGAATGGACAGCAAGGAAAAGTTGCTGGATGAGATTCGCAAGGTCATGGCGCAAACGCCGGGCATAGCCTTCCAGTTTACCCAGCCGATAGAAATGCGGGTCTCGGAAATGCTGACCGGAACGCGCGGCGATGTGGCGATTAAATTATTTGGTTCAGACCTGGTGGTGTTAAATGAAAAATCCCAACAAATCGCCGAGGTATTGAAGCGCATAAATGGCGCCAGCGACGTGTTCGCCAAGCAAAATGCAGGCATGCAGTTTTTGCAGTTGACCATCGACAAATCCGCAGCCGGACGTTTGGGCCTCGACAGTGACAGTATTGAAACCTTGCTGCGAGCGCAGATTGAAGGCTTGAAGCTGGGCATTGTGCAGGAAGGCATTAAACGCACGCCGTTAATTTTGCGTGGCGACAGCAATACCGGTAATTTCGACAATTTGCAGATTGCGCTGCCGGACGGTGGCCATGTGCCGGTGACGGCGGTGGCCAAAATCGAAAAAGTGGAAGGCGTGGTGTCGGTGGGCAGGGAGCGAGGTCAGCGCTTTGTGGTCATTACCAGCAATGTGCTGAACCGTGACTTGGTTGGCTTTGTCGATGAAGCGCGCAAAGCTGTCGCTGAAAAAGTGGACTTGCCGGCTGGCTACACGGTTGCGTTTGGCGGTCAGTTTGAAAATCAGCAGCGCGCAGCAAAGACCTTGTCCCTGGTGGTTCCTGTTTCATTAGGGCTGATTTTTTTATTATTGTTTTCAACCTTCGGTTCGGTACGGCAGGCCGTCCTGGTGTTATCGAACATCCCGTTGGCGATGATAGGTGGCGTTTTTGCCTTATGGCTCTCCGGCGAGTATTTATCGGTTCCGGCCTCGGTCGGTTTTATCGCATTGTTGGGGATAGCCGTGTTGAATGGGGTGGTCATGGTCAGTTATTTTAATCAGTTGATTGCAACCGGCATGGATTTGATTAAAGCCGTACTGATAGGCTCCTCACGGCGTTTGCGCCCGGTCATGATGACAGCCAGCATCGCGGCCTTCGGCCTGATTCCGTTGCTGTTTGCAAGCGGACCGGGGTCTGAGATTCAGCGGCCTCTGGCCATCGTGGTGATTGGAGGCCTGGTGTCATCGACGTTTTTAACCTTATTTATATTGCCGATTTTATTTACATTATTTGGAGTAAGCCGACGGGAGGCTAAGCGATGAACAGTAAACAATATTTAGTAACACTGAATGTGCCGGTCAGCCTAGAAGAAGCAGTCGTTGATTGTCTGTTAATGGTGGAGTCAGAGCACGGTTTCAGCAGTTTTCCGGTCAGCTCACACGATCATAAAAATGAAGGCTTGTCGTTAGCCGAGCAGGTGAGTGGAAGGCAGAAAAGGATACGTTTTCAAATGTACGTACCGCAACAGGGATTGCCTATCTTATTGGAGCAACTCAGAGCCGATTTTTCCGGTTCGGGTATTAAGTACTGGGTGTTGCCGGTGATTGAAAACGGGGTTATTTAGGCCGGTATTTGTGATTTATAACTGATCAGTGAATCTGTAATTTTAGTGGGCAGTGTTTATTGCAAGCTGCCTAAAACTTTTTGACTAACCGCTCTAGTTCATTTATCAAAGTTTGAGCCAGTTTTAATTGCTCAAGCTGGGCATTGAGCAGTGCAAGCAAATCCAGTTGTTGAGTTTTTTAGCGCGTAACTTGTGTAGCATGTCACTAAAAGCCACACCCAACTCTTGGAGGTAGTCTTTTTCTCGTAATGAAATCTGCGTGTCCAAGTTGCCCGAGCCGACTTGCTCGCAGATTTTTTTAAAACGATACTGGGGGCCGAGGGTTTTATGCGTGGCAAACATGACCATAAACATCGCGAGGGTTCCGGCAATAATAAGGGACACCCCATTGCCGATTAAAAGGGATAGCCCCAGCCGATCCAAGGCATCGACGATATTGGGGTGAGCAGACTGCGATTGCGCCAGTAACTCGCCGCCGGTTATCCAGAAAACCAACAATGCAGAACACAATCCTGATAACAAAATCAGCAGGAAAACGCCTAGAATATAGCGCGTCTGCAGTGCATTTATTCTAAATACCTTACGCCGGTTGAATATTGCTCGGGACATTACTTGAAACCTTGGTTTGAGTTGTGACAAGGTTCGTCATCTGCATGATTGCTGCGTGATAAATAAACTTTTGTGTAATCTACGAAAACAGCGCGGTTAGTAAAGGCTGCAGATTATGCAGTTGCCGTTGCCGGGTTAAGCGATTGGCGATGATGATGCTTTTTAATTCAGTCAGTGCTAATGCAAAATCATCGTTGACCACCAGATAATCAAACTCGTCATGATGGCGCATTTCGGTGAGTGCATCACGCATCCTACGGGCTATGGTTTGTTCATCATCCTGGCCTCGGTTTTGTAGGCGCTGCAACAGTACTTGGGTCGATGGCGGCAGGATAAAAATAGAAATACTGTCGGGCAGCAGTTTTTTGATTTGCTGAGCGCCTTGCCAGTCGATCTCGAGTATCACATCCAGTCCCTGGTGCAGATTTTGTTCTACGGTCTGTTGTGCCGTGCCATAAAAATTGTCAAAAACCTGGGCATATTCAAGAAACGCCAGGTTTTTCTGCATGGTTTTAAAATCTGAGACAGAGACAAAATAATAATCTGCTCCGTCTATTTCGCCAGGCCGCATTGGCCGGGTGGTATGGGAGATTGATACGCTCAGGTCAGCCAGATCGGCAAGCAGCTGTTTAACCAGACTGGTTTTGCCGGCGCCGGACGGGGCGGAAATAATATACAGTTTGCCAATAGTCATGTGTCTAAGGTCTAAGATTAAAGGATCAAGGTATCGATTGCTACGGTGTAATTCAGGTTATTTATTGATAGTGCCAGAGCTTTCTTCGCTTTCGCGTTGCACTTTTTCGCCTTCTTGAATCATCCGGTTGCCTTCCTCGATTTTATTCCTGCCTTCGCGGACTAAAACATTGCCGCGATCAACCAGGTCCTTACCTTTTTTCCATCTATCGCCGAGGTTTGCCAGGCGTTGGCTTTCACTGAGCATTTGTTCGCCGGAAAGTACGGGGCTTGGCGTTTGCACGGCAACCGGTTCGGAAGCGCAACCGCCGAGCAGTATTACTAAAAAGGTGATAGCGAAATTTGGGCGGATAGGGTAATGATTTTTCATGATCAGTTCGTCTTTTGTTATAGGTTTATAAAAGGGTTAAGCCGACTGCGGGTCATAGGCATCGCTATCGATATAAATATCGATAGGATTTTCAGAAACAATGCTAGCAACCGGCAAGCCCAAACCGGAGCGCCAGTTTTTAACCGCTTCCTGCTTGTTTGAGCCGGTGATCAAAAAAATCAGTTCCCGCGTGTTGCCTAAAGCCTTTGCGCTGATAGAAACGCGCTCCGGCGGCGGTTTGGGCGAATTGTAAACCGCATGCGCCAGTTCGTCTTCGTTGTGCTGATGGCCCGGAAACAAGCTCGCGGTATGGCCGTCCTCACCCATGCCCAGCAAAACCATATCAAACGGCAGCGCCTTGGCAACGACAGCTTGATATTGCTGGGCGGCTAACTCAGGTCCCAGTTCCGCAGGAATCGTGAATATCTGCGCCGATGGAATCGCCACTTTGTCCAGAAAAACAGAACTTGCCATCAGGCTGTTTCTGTCTTGATGACTGGCCGGCAAACAGCGTTCGTCGCCATAGTAGATATGCCAGTTAGCCCAGTCGGCATCGGTATTGGCCAATAAATGATAGACTTTTTCCGGCGTGCCGCCCCCGGCTAGTACGAGTTTAAAGCTGCCGTGCTCTTTAATTGCCAGGTCTGCGGCGCCAAGTATGTGCTGATAGGCGGCCTCTGCTACCTGGTCGGCGGTTTCCAGCGTATGCCAGCGACTGTTTTGTTGCATTTATTTACACTCCGGTGTTAAAGAACTGCGCCAGGATTGGGCGCTTTTTTCAAATAGGCGACTGTCTTCAGGTCCCCAGGAACCGGCAGGATAAGTCGCGATGTAGTCGCGTTCGATCGCCCAGGTTTGCAGGATAGGGTCGACGATGCGCCAGGCGTATTCGACTTCGTCAAAGCGCAAAAACAGCGAGCGGTCGCCTTTCAGCACATCCAGTAACAGGTCTTCGTAAGCGTCGATGGCTTTTTCATCTTCATTGCGGAAGCTTGCATCCAGACTGCTGGTTCTTGTACTCATCTCCAGACCGGGCTCTTTGACTGTCATTTCGATGCGTATGCATTCTTCGGGCTGTATGCCCAATAATACCCAGTTCGGGTTCATGCATTGCACATTGGTGCCGCGGAAAAACTGTAACGGCGGGTGGCGAAAACAGATCGAAATCGTCGATTGCGCCTTGGCCATGCGTTTGCCGGTACGCAAATACATTGGCACACCGCGCCAGCGCCAGTTGTCGATATACAGTTTCATCGACGCGTAGGTTTCGGTCACGCTGTTGGCCGGGATGTTTTCTTCCTGCAGATAGCTGTTGACCTTTTCGCCGTTAACATGACCCTGGGCATATTGGCCGCGAAACGCATGGCCATGCACGGCTTCCTTGGCAATAGGCCGTATCGATTTTAGCACCTTCACTTTTTCGTCGCGCAGGGATTCCGCTTCCATCGAGGCCGGGGGTTCCATCGTCACCAGGGTCAGCAATTGCAACAGATGGCTTTGCAGCATATCGCGCATTGCTCCCGAACCGTTGTAGTAATCGGCACGTGTACCTATGCCGATGTCTTCGGAATGGGTGATCTGAATATGGTCGATATAATTGCGGTTCCATAAGGGTTCCAGCATCACGTTGGCAAATCGAAATACCAGTACATTTTGCACCATGCCCTTGCCGAGGTAATGATCGATGCGGTAAATTTGCTCTTCGGTCAAATAGTGGCTGATGCGCTTTTGCAGAGCCTGGGCGCTGTCCAGATCATAACCGAACGGTTTTTCGATAATGACCCGCCGCCAGCCGTAATCTTCATCGAATAATTTGTTATCGCTTAGCTTTTCCATAACCGTGCCAAAGTCGGCAGGACTTATCGACAGATAGAAGGCGATATTTTTAGGGAAGTGGTTTTTCTCGTTAAGCAGTTCAGCCAGTTCCGAGTAACATTGTAACTGTTCTATATCGCCTTGATGATAATGCAGGCGTTCACTGAAACGCTGGAAAACCGTCTCGTCAAAATCATCCCCGGATTTTGCCTGGACCATCTCCCTGACTTCGCTGAGCCATTTTTTCTGATCCCATGGCCTTCGACCGATGGCCAGGATGCGTGTGCCTACCGGCAGGCGATTGGCTACATCGAGATGATACAGCGCGGGCATTAATTTGATCCGGGACAGATTTCCGGTGGCACCAAAAATAACGTAAGTACAGGGATCGGCGTTCATAAACAAGGACTCGATGATAATGGATAAGGGTAAATTCTTAGCGGGTATTTTGTTGCCACAGATTCACAGATTATAAAATGAGGTATTCAAGCCGGTCGGGGTTGCAAACCATAGGCATAAAAAGTTTAATCTGTGAATCTGTGACGTTGTATTTTTGAATGTATAGATAACTAAACCGTATAAGTAGAAGACGCCGTCTTACCGCCGTGTCCGGTCCAATCGGTATGGAAAAACTCGCCTCTGGGCTTATCGGTGCGTTCATAAGTATGGGCGCCGAAATAATCCCGTTGCGCCTGCAATAAGTTGGCCGGCAGTCGTTCGGTACGATAGCCGTCGAAATAGGCTAACGCAGACGAGAACGCCGGCGTTGGAATGCCCAGCTCTATGCCCAAGATGACCGCTTTGCGCCAGCCTTCATCGGCTTGTTTCATCGCAGCTACAAAGAAATCGGCTAACAGCAGGTTTTCCAGTTCTGGATTTTCGTTGTAGGCTTGCTTGATGTCGTTTAAAAACTGGCTGCGAATAATGCAACCGCCGCGCCACATCAGCGCTATTTCGCCATAATTCAGCGATAAGCTATATTCCTTGGACGCTTCGCGCATCAGGCGAAAACCCTGGGCATAGGAAATAATCTTGGCCGCATACAACGCATCGCGTATCGCAGTTATCATCGCCTGCTTGTCGCCGGAAAAAGTTGTAGTCGCCTTAGGCAAAACTTTAGCCGCCTTGACGCGCTCCGATTTTTGAGCCGACAAACAGCGCGCAAACACCGATTCGCCGATCAGTGTTAATGGTATACCTAAGTCCAGCGCGTTGATGCCGGTCCACTTGCCCGTACCTTTTTGACCTGCGGTGTCGAGGATTTTATCGACCAGAGGCGCGCCGTCTTCGTCTTTATAGGCCAAAATATTGGCGGTGATTTCGATCAGATAAGAGCTTAATTCGCCCTGATTCCATTCGGAAAATATTGCCTGCATGTCATCGGCGCTAAGACTCAAACCTTCTGACAATAACTGATAGGCTTCGCAGATCAGCTGCATGTCGCCATATTCGATGCCGTTATGCACCATCTTGACGTAATGTCCCGCGCCATTATCGCCTACCCATTCGCAGCAAGGATCGCCGTCAACCTGCGCGCTGATCGCCTGGAAGATTGGTTTAACCGTAGGCCAAGCTGCCCTGTTGCCGCCCGGCATAATCGATGGACCGTGTCTTGCGCCTTCTTCGCCGCCGGAAACGCCGGTGCCGATGTAGTTGATGTTTTGTTCCTTAAGCGCTGCGGTGCGGCGATTGGTATCGGTAAACAGTGAGTTGCCGCCATCGACAATAATATCGCCTGCAGCTAATAGCGGCACCAGCTTGTCGATGTATTGGTCGACAACATCGCCGGCTTTAACCATCAGCATCACGATGCGTGGTGTTTCCAGGCTATCGACCAGCTGTTCCAGCGAGTGCGTTCCAATTACCTGCGTGTCTTTTGCAGGTCCGTCCAGGAACTCGTCGACGGTGCTGGTGGTGCGGTTAAAGACTGCTACTTTAAAACCGTGGTCGTTCATGTTGAGAACCAGATTTTGTCCCATGACGGCCAGTCCTATTAAACCGATGTTTGCTTTCATATTTGTCTTCTATAAAAATTACGGTAGGCGGAATATTAGCATAGTTTGCGAATGGATTGGGTATAGCTAAACAGGTGCTATAATTGCGCGCGAAATCCAAGGTCGGACAACATCATTTTACGCCGCTTCCGTTTCGAAACGAGTGAATAAGACTTAAGCGTGCTTAAGGGAAGTCAGTCTATCTGCGACAATTTTCAGGCTACGCCGATCAATACCTACCTTCAAACAAAGGATGTTTTGTAACTACTCGCACCCCTAGTCATTTGGAAAATAAATAATAAATTGCTTGACAGCTTTTTTCACAAAAAAATAATTTTTCTTGCTGCTGAGTAAAATCTCTCTACACAGCTCATTGCTAAAGACGCCAGCGGATTTAATTCTTAGTTTACTCTTTCGGCCATCAATAAATCTGTTTTCGCCCGCTAAGTGCGCTTCCTGGAGGCCGAAAAAAG
>CANNNN010000005.1 GCA_947506075.1 Methylococcaceae bacterium | reverse complement strand
GGTAGCGGGACGATTCGTACTGCTGTCTTTAGCCGATTTAATTACTCAAAAAGCGCAGGCCATGCAGGCTTGATGTTGGGCTCTCCATGGAATTTAAAGTAGATACTTTAAAAGTGTAATCGAATCGCCACCATTTAGCGCCAGTGGCTTTAATGATTAAGTAAAGACTATTGCCATCATTTAGGCGATAGTCCTTAGGCTCAGCTTTTGTGTTACGTATTGTTATGTCTTTTAAAAGTTCTTTAGCCAATGCAGTAACTCCAAAATTTGCAGTAACTTTTGTTACTGCTTTGGATCTACTGTAAATCTTACTGCGTAAACTGTCGAGTGTTACTGTATTTTGTTGCATTTCGTTGGACAATAAAAAACCCGCGAAGCCTTACGACTTGCGGGTTTTTATACTTCTTTGCACATACTCGAACCTAAATTTGGTACCGAGAGCCGGAATCGAACCGGCACTGAGTCACCCCAACCGGATTTTGAATCCGGCGCGTCTACCAGTTCCGCCACCCCGGCAAAGAACGGTTATTATAGGTAGTTATTATCAATAAGGCTAGTTTTTTTTAAGTGTGTTTGTAAGCTTAACCTGATAACATCGACCACTATGAAAAAAAGCGATTTTAATTATCAGTTACCTACAGCGCTAATCGCGCAAAAACCCTTGGCAGAGCGGGATGCAAGTCGTCTGTTGTGCATGGATAAAAATGTCGGACAAATAACCGATCGGCACTTTACCGATTTTATCGATTTAATCAAGCCGCGTGATTTGTTGGTTTTCAATGACACCAAGGTGATTCCAGCGAGAATGTTCGGTACAAAACACAGCGGCGGTAAGGTTGAGATTCTTATCGAGCGCATGCTGGACGATCATCATGCTATCGCTCATGTCAGAGCTAGCAAATCGGCAAAATCCGGTACCTTGATAGCTTTGGATGACGGCTATTGCTGCGAAGTGCTGGGCAGGGAGGATGATCTGTTTCAACTGGAGTTTAAAGGCGATACTAATTTGCTCTCTATATTGGAGAAAATCGGCCATATTCCATTGCCGCCGTATATTACCCGTGAAGATGATGCCTCCGATCTGACCCGTTATCAGACGGTTTTTGCCAGAGAGGCTGGTGCGGTTGCCGCGCCAACCGCAGGCCTGCATTTTGATCAAGGTATGATTGAAAAGCTTAAGGCCAAAGGTGTTCACAGCGCTTTTGTGACCTTGCATGTCGGCAGCGGTACTTTTCAGCCAGTCAGAGTGGATGATTTATCCGAGCATCTCATGCATAAGGAATATTTTGCGGTATCGCCGGAGACGGTTCAGGCTGTGCATGAAGCTAGAACAAGGAACGGACGGGTAGTAGCGATAGGCACAACTGCGGTCAGGGCGCTGGAGTCAGCCTCCCGGTGCGGCCAACTGCAAGCTGGTTTTGGCGATACTGATTTGTTTATTACCCCCGGTTATCAATTCAAATCGGTCGATGCGATGTTGACCAACTTTCATCTCCCCGAGTCCACCTTGCTGATGCTGGTTTCAGCGTTTGCAGGTTACCAGCCTATTATGAACGCCTATAACCATGCTATCGATCAATCCTACCGGTTCTTTAGTTATGGCGATGCGATGTTTTTGAGCTAAAAACTGTATGGAATGTAGCTTGCTATCGCGCTCTTGCAGAGTTGCGATAGCAAGATTGATTGGGTTTTTACGTTATAGACAGAGTGGGTGAAGCATAAACCGATCAATGCGAGGCATGTGATGGAGGGGTTCCTGCTCCTTTTTCTTCCATCTCAGATCTGCGCAAAATATAGCGATTTGCAAGTTCTCCAGACACACGATTGCCATTGTTATCGAGCTGAACGAGACTATTTTCGCCGACCAAGTATTGCTGCGTAGTTGAACCATTGCGCGGCGTTAAAACAATCGTATTACTTTTATCGCCCAAAGCAAATTTTCCTTTTTCAACAAATTCTCTTTCTGATCTTCCAACGTATTGGGTAATCAATAGATAAGTGTTGTTTTTGTTCAAAGCGAGCGTAGTTTTAACGCCCTTGCAATCAGCACAGGGTATAAAACCGTAGTAAATACCAGGCCATTCAAGGCTCTTTTCAGTATGCTGTGTGTCCTTATTGGTTTCAGTTGTTGCGGAAAATACAGGGGTGGAGCCGGAAAAAAATGCGATGAAAAGAAAAAAAGCCGCGATTGGGTTGAATCTTTGTCTAAATATCTGCATACAAGTTCCTCAGAAAAAGGATTGCAATACTAAAGCAGAATGGGGGGAATGTAAAATAACGAGGCATTCCATGCGAATAAAATGCTCAAGTTATTCATGTACATTCCTAAGTCATGGTAATTCAGCTTAGAATAGCCGCAATGTTTACTATTTCCATTCTACCCGATTAAGTACAGATAACTTTTTATGCAAACCATTGAAATCCCCATTTGGCCCTATGTTTACGGTGGGCCATCAGGCTCCGGAAAAATTCGCAGTGAGCCAGAAGACTTTATCGTCACAGAAAACCTGTCTTTTGAACCTTCGGGCGAGGGCGAACATGCTTTCTTGCAAATAGAAAAGAAAGGTGAAAATACAGAGTATGTCGCTAGACAGTTGTCCCGGTTTGCCGGTGTCAGGCAGCGCGATGTCAGTTATGCAGGCCTAAAAGACCGGTACGCAGTTACGACGCAATGGTTTAGCGTCTGGTTGCCGGGCAAGCCCGATCCTGATTGGTCAGCGTTTGAATCAGACACTATGAAGGTGCTATGTTCAATCCGCCATGCCCGAAAATTAAAGCGCGGCGTGTTGTCGGGCAACAGTTTCAAGCTGCTTATCCGTGACCATCAGGGCGATCAAGCAACAACCATTGGGCAATTGGAGTCGATTAAAGTCAATGGTATCGCCAATTATTTCGGCTCACAACGCTTTGGCAATCAGGGGCAGAATGTCAGCAAGGCCTTGGCCATGTTTGACGGGGCGAAAGTGGGCAGAGAGCAACGTAGCCTTTATTTATCAGCTGCCCGCTCTTATATATTCAATGCAATTTTGGCTGAGCGTGTGACTCAGCATAACTGGAATCAGCCTATGGTCGGCGATACTTACATGTTTGATTTGTCGCACAGCTGTTTTCAATCGGATCAGCCGGACGCCGAAATCCTTCGGCGCTTGGCGGCAACTGAAATCCATCCTACCGGCGTATTATGGGGCAAGGGTAATGCCGACGTGTCGGCCGAAGCACTGGCTATAGAGCAGGCAATTGTCGAGGCGTATGACGAATTGGCTCAGGGGTTGATAGCAAGTGATGTTGACCGGGATAGGCGCGCATTAAGGGTGAATGTGCAGGATTTATGCTGGCAGTTTATCGATGATACAACGCTGGAGCTAAGTTTTACGTTGCCGGCGGGGAGTTATGCCACGTCAGTGTTGCGGGAAATTATTGAATGAGTTAATCGATAGCTCCGAGCTTAGACTTTGTTTCTGTTAATTACGTTACATCAGGGAGCGCACAAAAAAAACTGCTACGCAGGAGTGCAGGCAAAGCTTACACTCCTGCGTAGTATCAATTTAATTGCCAGGTATTTTTTTATTGTTAGTTCCCTTATTCCATTTAGGACCTGCCGTGCTTAATCAATTCGCGATGCTATATCTCGCTTTGTCATCTTCGGACACTATAATAGACTTTGTCCTTATAGCGTGCAGTCAATATTCTGAAATTGATACTCCATAGCCTGCTGTTTAATTTTGATTATATTTACTATAGTTTCCATGTCGCGAACCTTCCTTCGTAAATCCCAAGCCCTGCCCCGTCATTATTTCCTATGGATTTTGATTCTTTTAATGATTGCCGGAGCTGTCGGTTACAGTCTGCTTAAACCTAAACAGACGCAAGACGAAAACAAAAATGTGGTCACCGTAACCCTGGGCGACATTGAAGAAAACGTCACCGCTCAAGGCAAACTGGAGCCGAAGGAGTTTGTCGATGTCGGCGCCCAGGTCACCGGCCAATTGCAGAAGATTTATGTGCAGATCGGTGATAACGTCAGCGCCGGGCAGTTGCTGGCGCAGATTGATCCACGAATTTATACTGCGCGAGTGCAAGCCGACGAGGCCAATATTAGAAACTTGCAGGCGCAGCTGGTCGGCCAGCAGGCGCAGGTGGTATTTTCCCGGCAGCAGTATGAACGAAACAGCGAGTTGTTAAAGAGCAGGGGCGTCAGCCAGTTTGAATATCAGAACAGTGAATATAATTTTAAAAATGCGGTAGCAACAGCGGCTGCGATACAGGCGCAAATCGAGCAGATTCAATCGGCGCTGACCGGCGATAAAACCAACCTCGGCTATACCAAAATTTATGCGTCGATGGACAGCACTGTCGTTGACCAGAAAGCCCGTGAAGGCCAAACGCTGAACGCCAACCAGCAAACGCCGACAATTTTGCAATTGGCCAAGCTCGATACCATGACGGTGCGTGCCCAAGTCGCGGAAGCCGATGTGATGCGCTTGAAGCCCGATTTGCCGGTGTATTTTTCGACGCTGGGTTCCAGCGAACGACGCTGGCCCGGTAAGGTGCGGCAGATATTGCCGACCCCGGAAGTGATCAATAACGTGGTGCTATACAATGTATTGGTCGATGTCGACAATCACGACCGGCAGTTGATGACCGGTATGAGTACGCAGATGTTTTTCGTACTGGGTAAGGCTGAGCAGGTGATGCAGATACCGGTTGCCGCGTTGGGGGAACGACTGCGTAAGGAGGATAACACTTACGGTGCAGCATACAGGGTTAAGGAATTCACCAAACAAGGCGTACAGGACAAGACCATCCACGTCGGACTGAGAACCCGGCGCTTTGCAGAGGTTCGTGAGGGTCTGGCAGTCGGCGCACAATTACAAACCGTTGCGCGAGCCGGAGACAAGGATAAAAAGAAAGACAGAGGCTATCCTGCGGCGGGTGTGCCAAGGTTATGAGCACTGTTCAGTCCCCGTTACTGGCGCTTAAAAACATCCAGCGTTACTATCCGAATGGCGACACCGTGGTTCGCGCACTGGATGACGTTACACTGACTATCTGGCCTGGTGAATTCGTTGCGATTATCGGCCAGTCCGGTTCCGGCAAGTCGACCTTGATGAATCTGATCGGCTGTCTCGATAAGGCTGATCTTGGTAGTTACCATGTCTTGGGTCAGGATGTGGCTGGTTTTGACGCCGACCAGTTGGCGGCGTTGCGGCGCGAGACTTTTGGCTTCGTATTTCAGCGTTATAATCTGCTCAATAATGCGACTTCCGCTGAAAATATTGAAATCCCAGCCTTGTATGCCGGCTTGGCTAAAGCCGAACGGCACAGTCGGGCCTTGCTCTTATTGGATAAGCTGGGACTGGGCAATCGCGGCGAACACAAACCGATGCAGTTATCCGGCGGTCAGCAGCAACGGGTTGCGATTGCCCGCGCGATGATGAACGATCCGCCGGTGATTTTGGCCGACGAACCGACCGGGGCGCTGGACAGCCAGAGCGGCATCGAAGTCATGGTCCTGCTTGCCGACTTGCATAAGGAAGGACGTACCATTTTATTGATTACCCATGACGAAAAAGTTGCGGCCCATGCGCAACGGATTATTACCTTGCGTGACGGTAAAATCGTCAGCGATGAGGGCGGCGAAAACCGTAGTGGCCGATTGCTGACACAGCCTTCACATCGCGGCATCGGCGCAGCCGGGATAATGGGTGAATTGCTGGAAGCGGCCAAGACTGCATTGCGCTCGCTGCATGCGAATCTGTTTCGTACTGCGCTGACCCTGCTCGGCATCGTGATCGGCGTCGCTGCCGTGGTAACGATGTTGGCGGTAGGGCAGGGCAGTCAGGAAAAAGTGCTGGATCAAATGCGCGCTATGGGCACCAATATCCTGTCGATACGTCCCGGCGCACCCGGACTGCGGGGCAGTTCCGACGTTGCGACACTGGTTCCGGCCGATGTCGATGCGATCACCGAACTGGACAATGTGGAATGGGCCTCGCCGGAACGCAATGCGCGACTGACCGTGCGCTACGGCAATATCGATTATTCGACCAGCGTTCAGGGTGTTGCGCCAAGCATGATTCAGGTTCGCGAGTGGCAGGTTGCCGACGGCGATTTTTTCGACGAGCGCGACTTGCGCCGCTATGCACCAGTCATTGTGTTGGGGCAAACAGTCAGGCAGATATTGTTTCCGGAAGGCGGTGATCCGTTGGGCCGCTATGTGATGGTCGGTAATATTCCGTTTGAAGTGGTTGGGGTGATGGAGGCTAAAGGGGCTGATGCCCAGGGCACCGACCGCGATGACGCGGTGTTTGTGCCGCTGACAACGGGTTTGATCCGTCTGTTCGGACAGCGCTATTTGGGCGGGATTACCGTAAAAGTGCGGGATGTCGAGGAGATCGACAGCACCCAACAGGCAATTTCGGAGGTATTGATCGCTCGGCATCAAACCGAGGATTTCAGAATTCGCAATATGGCGTCGATATTGGCCACGGCTGCCGAAACCCAGAATACCTTCACGCTGATGCTGGGCATAGTCGCGGCGATTTCGTTGCTGGTCGGCGGCATTGGCGTGATGAACATCATGCTGGTCAGCGTGACCGAGCGCACCCGAGAAATTGGCATCCGTATGGCCACCGGCGCCCGGCGTCGGGATATATTGTTGCAATTTAATACCGAAGCGGCCGTGGTCTGTACGCTGGGCGGCTTGATCGGGGTGTTGCTGGGCTTTGCGGCCGGTTTCGGCTTGCGTTATTTCGACATGGCGGTGATATTTTCTCCGTTGCCGGCGATCATGGCGTTTTCCTGTGCGTTCGGCACCGGCGTGCTGTTCGGCTATTTGCCTGCGCGCAAGGCGGCCAGACTGGACCCTGTCGTGGCACTGGCGGCGGAATAATGGAGTCGTTATCGCAACGGACTATTTGAATCAGGATCCAGCACCCGACAGCGAGTTACTTTCTGTTGCTTTCTCAAAAGTAACCAAAGAAAAGGCGAGCCGGATTGCCGCTTGTTCCTTGTGCTCCTCGCTATCGACAGGCCTTGCCATAAGGGGCATTCTTGGCCCTCTGGCAACCCGCTTCATTCATGCTGCGCCTCTAGCGGGCTATTTGACGAAAGCTCCTGAACTCGGCGCGGCATACCAAGGAATATATCTCACTGTGCAACATCGGTACCTAAGTTTTAATGAAAAATAAATTATCAATTACCTCAGCTACGCTGCTTTTGACAGCCTGCAATCTGGTGCCTGAATACCATCGTCCAGTGGTCGAAACGCCCGCACAATGGCATGATGCCAGCCTGACAATAGCAAAAACTGCTGTCGATCCATCGTGGTGGCGGGCTTTTGGCAGTGCCAAGCTTAATCACCTGATCACCGAATCGCTGATTTACAATAATGATCTTGCCGCAGCTAGGCAGCGCGTCGAACAGGCTAGGGCACAAGCCAAGATTGCCGGGGCCAACCTTTGGCCTACGGTCGGTTTGCAGGGCGATTTTAGCGATACCCATAACAATAACGGCGACAGCCAGAAAGAAAGCGGACAGTTTATCGCATCCTATGAAGTCGATTTGTGGAGTGCCAACCGTGCTCGCCGGGATGCCGGTTCTGCGCGTTTGTTGAGCTCGGTTTTTACTCGCGATGCGCTGCAATTGGTGGTGATGTCCAATGTCAGTCAGGCTTATTTTAACTTGCTGGGATTGGTAGAGCGTAAACGCATCGCAACCGAGTTCCTGGCAAACGTCACTTATGTCATGGCAATTATTGAAGTCCGTTTTCAGGCCGGAGCGGTATCGGCGCTCGATGTGGCGCAGCAGAAAACCGAGCTGGCAACGGCGCGCGCCAGTCTTGATTTATTGGTCCAGCAAGTCATGCTGGCGGAGAATGCGTTGGCGATCTTGCTGGGCCATCCGCCGTTGCAGACCTCTTACCTGGGTGAGTATTTTTTCGACATGCAGCTACCGGTGATGAATGCGCAGCAACCGATTGCTTTGCTGGAGCGCAGGCCAGATGTCCGGCAGAGTGAAATGGATTTGATCGCCGCCAATCTGGACATCGGCGTAGCGCGGGCCGCCTTTTATCCGAAACTGCAAATAAGTCTGGATGCGCTGTTGGCCTCGCCGCAACCGGCCGGTGTTGCGTTGGCGATGGCTTCCACGCTGACTCAGCCCTTGTTTCAGGGGGGGCGGCTGGAAGGCGGGTTGGCTTATGCGCAGGCCCGCAACGCCGAATTGGTCGAGATCTATCGAAAGACGCTACTGACCGCCTTCAAGGAAGTCGAGGATGCGGCGGCGGTGCGCAGTAACTCGATGCGCCGTTTGCAAGCCTTGGCCGATGCGGTAGACATGGCTAGGCTCGCCTATCAGTTATCTTTGGATCGCTACCGGCTAGGGGCGATCGATTATCAAACCCTGCTGTCTACCCAGCGCAGCCTGCTGTCGGCTGAAAACAGCCAGGTGCAGGCCCGGCAGGATCTGCTGGTTGCGCTGGTGCAACTTTATCAAGCCTTGGGCGGAGGTTGGTCGAGCAAGGTATCGTAAATCGAGCGATAAAACAGTCGACTAGGCACTAAGCCTGCTTTATGCTTGTCCCTTATTTAACGATATAAAGCACACTCTTATGGACATCATTTACTTCTTATTGCACTTGCTGAAAGACCCGCTGACGACGCTGCAAGATTTTCTGACGCATTACGAGATGCTGACCTATGTGATTTTGGCCGTGATCATTTTTGTCGAAACCGGTTTAATCGTCATGCCACTGCTGCCTGGCGATTCCTTGCTGTTTGCAGTGGGACTTTTGGCGGCTTCGACCGGAAAACTGGATATTCAACTCGTCATTCCCTTATTGATAGGCGCGGCTTTGCTGGGCGATAACGTCAACCATTTTGTCGGGAAAAACTTTAGTCGGTTCATCAAATCCCGGGAACAGATTTTGTTTTTCAAACATGAATACCTGACTCAAACCGAAGCATTCTACGAAAAACACGGCGGCAAAGCCGTTATTATGGCGCGTTTTGTCCCTGTCGTTCGCACCATCGCCCCTTTCGTGGCCGGTGCAGGCAGCATGAAATATTCAACCTACATCGTTTATTGCATCATCGGCGCTACTTTATGGGTGAGCAGTATCACCTTGGCCGGCTATTTTCTCGGCTCAAATGAATGGGTGAAGCTTAATTTTGAAAAGATCGTCTTGGGTATTGTTTTTGTATCGGTCATGCCGATGATGTGGCAGTTTGCCCGGCTTAAATGGTTGAAACAACCTGAATCTATTTAAAGCTCTTTCTGTTGGTTTAAGTCATGACAACAAACGTTAAGCCCAGAATTTCAGGCTATAAACAACTCAAAAAACTGCGCACCGTTTTAGCGATTGCCAGAGGCAGCGCGGTGTTATCGACGCTACAGCAAGAAGCCGAAGCCACGGTTTCACAGGATCAGGCGAAACGGGTGACGTATCTGACCGAGCTGTTTTCGCGTATTCATCGGGAAATGTTTCAGGACTGGAAAGATCAAATTACAGTAGATCATCGTCCGGGCAGCATGGCTGATGCGAGCAAACGAAAAGCCTTTCGTGAAATCATCGAGCGTTTGGTTTTGGATGGCGATGGACAGAACCTGGATAGTGCGATTTTCGATAATAACGGTTTTGCGATTCATACCGAAAACATCGCCGAACGTTTAAGTCTTTTCTATATGGACATGCGCAGCGTTCGACCTTTTTCGTACGGCAATCGCCTGACGCTGGATTTTTTCATGACCGCTTTGGGCAATCTGCCCGCGTTTAAAGGCGTTTATGAACAAGGTATTGATTTCAGGCGGCTTGCCGCTGCCGATCCGGTAGCGCTGCATGATACTGGCAGTCAACTGCGGGAACTCTGTCTTGCCTTTCAACATGCATTAGATCCTACGCTGAGCAAAAATCTGCAAAACCAGCCGAATGGCTATGGTAAGTGGCCAGAGAACAAGCGGTCTGTTTCCGGTATTCCGTTTTTGTCGCATACCACAGCGGAGGGTATCGACTGTCTGGTATCTGTCAACGGCGGCTTGGTGCCGTTTGACCGCATCGAGGAAAAACTGTTCATCGCCGGCAAGCATTTGGCCGATTATCCGTTGTGTGATGCCGGAAATGTGATCGGCTACTTGCCGGATACCGAAATCTTGCGCGCACCGGGGAAAACCGATATTGACGGTATTCCAGTCGGCGAAAACGGTGTCGCGCCGCTTTTTTGTCTTGATGTGAATATGCTGTCGGGACTGCGTTCGCCGTCGCATACCGAGTTAATCGAATTGCTTAAGCTATGTGCCGGCGATAAAGCGCAGCTCTTTGATCTGGCCAATAATGAAACGCTGAAACATAAAATGCAGCTCACGGCCACCGGTGATTTGCGGCTGAATCGCGCCGTCGAAATTGCCTACGACCGGCTAAACAACATCAGTGAAAAACTCGAACGGGCAAAGCTGGCTATTTTCGAGAGCAAGGTACCCGAGGTACAGCCACGATTGTTTATGTCGATGGGCGGTGCGGGTTCAGGGAAAACCGCCGTAGAAGAATTGGCGTCTGCCCAGTGCGGCGATAATTTCGTGGTCGCGTCATTGGACGAGTTTCGTAAAATCAGCGATCTGTACCGGGTGCTGACGGCAGCAGGGCATCACAGTGATGATTATATTTATGTCGAACCGTTTGCGAATCGTTTGCGCAGTCTGGTCGCTGAACAGGCCAAAACCACCGCCATCAATATCCTGTATGATGGCACTGGAATACCTTACAAGCCCCGTTACGCAAAGATAGTCGAGCAATTTAAACAGGCCGGTTTTACGACCCAAGTCATTGCGGTAGACGCTTTCCTGGTTAAGCCCGAAGGCCGCGAAGATGAATTGCCACGCTCTGCGGTGATTTTGAGCGTTAAAGCCCGGTACGAACAAACCGGACGCGCGTTGCCGTGGGTGGTCACCGTTGACAAGCATATCCGCGCACCCGCTTCGTTCCTGGATGCGATGGAACATAAAGCCCTGGAAAAGCTATCGCTGTTTGCCAATGACGGTGAGCGTGACCGGCATTATCTGGTCGCTGAAAGTTTTATTTTTTCTGATCAGGAAGTGGACGAATTACAAGACCAGCAGCGCTTCGGTAAACTCGCCGAGTATTTGTGTGCTTTAAGCAAAAATCGTGAGGATTCCCTGTTAAAAAACCTGGCCAACGCTAATGTCGATAAAATAGAAGCGCTTATCAAGCGCAATCCTGCTCTTAATGAAAATAATGTAGCCTATCAAATTTACAGTAGTAACAACGAAAACCGGGTATTGGTGATTTATAACGCCAGGCGGCTTGCCGATTTTATCGAAAAAAGACAATTAAACCCCAATGCCTCGGGTGAAAAGGGCTTGTTGCATAAACCCGAAGCCCTGTCGTTTCATGTAGATCCTTCGAGTAAAGAACCGTGGATGACGCGGCTGCAAGATTCTTGCTAAAAATTACGGCTACCCACAAGCGGGATAGTGCTGGTTAAATCGCGCTTATTTGCTCATTTTGCGTTGGTGGCCCTCATTCATATAGAGGGTCTTTGTTGATTAAGTTACTATGTTCCATGTAGGTTGCCGTCCTTGTCTTAACTTCCAAGGTGGGGATGACAAGCGTATGCTTAATCAATTCTGGGTTCACTGGGTGGTTTGTGACCTTCGTTCGCTGTATGTTTTAAAATTTCGTCTACTTTGGGTTAAAGTAGAGTAACTTCTTGGCTTATTCAAAAAGACATTCACTTAAATCCGGCGCTTTAGCCAGTTTGGACATCTTGCCGTTATGGATAGCAGAAAAGGCTTTGTCGAAATCCGCATTGATAAAACATCTGGCTAAATGAGCGCACAAACAATAAACCGCTGAATAATCTTCGGTGCTGCCGGAAGTGCAGTGATTGATTTTTTCAGACAGGATGCGCATGATTGACACAACAAAGCCATCATGCTTCCAGGTTACCGAGCTATCGCTTACCTCGCCTCCTTGTCTCGCGATAGCGTCTAATGCGCAATAGGCAAGAATGACCAGACTGGCCAGAATATCAACCATCTCGCTGGTTCTAAGCGCTTTCAACACCCCGCTGCCTTCCTCCATCAGCAAGGCTTGATACTTGACAATATCCATGTCGGACAAGTGTGTATAAGCGTATGGTTCAGTTTGTGATAATAAAAAAGTGTCGTTAAATTCTCTGACTAATTTCAGGTGCTTGTTCATGGTTTTATGCTCCATGTGATGGCGTTACTGGATGACAGGGTATTAATGGTGATGCTGCGTAAAGTTTATATCTTTCAAGCTCTCTCCATCTCTTGCTGGATAAAGCTAATGCTGAAAAAATTGATTATATCTTTCAGCATAGCTTTAGTCTCTTTAGCTAGTAGGTTGTAGGAGGCATCCTTCTAGCTCATCGCGATAGCCTACGGCTTGCTGCAGGGTGACTTTTTAGCTTGCGATTTTCGAAAAACCGCAAGCCGATAAAAGTGCCCCAACCGACAATGACTAAGCCTAGAGTGAAAATACTGTAGGCGACGGGCCAGGGAATAGCTTGGGTCATCATCGAGTATTCGGACATGCCGCCAATACCCGCCAAGACATTGAGCGGCATAAAAACGACGCTGAGCACCGTTAATTGTTTCATGACTTTATTCTGGTTGATATTGACAAATCCGACGATGGCGTCCATCAGAAAGTTGATCTTATTAAACAGGAAGGCTGTGTGTCCATCCAGCGATTCAATGTCACGCAGGATTTCACGTACATCTTCATGTTGTGTGTTCGACAGGAATTTGCCGCGCATCAGAAAAGACAAGGCCCGTCGGGTATCAAGCAGATTGCGTCGTATGCGCCCATTAAGATCTTCTTCCGCTGCGATAGCGGAGAGAATTTTTGCCAATTCCTGATCGGTCATGTGAGAGCCGTAGACCTGTTTGCCCACGGCCTCCAATTCATTATAAACAGCTTCCAGCGCATTGGCACAGTACTCCACATCGGCAGAGTAGAGGTCGAGCAATACATCTTTAGCTTCAGTCACATAACCTGACTCGGCTCGTGCCCGTAAACGCTGTAAATGAAACACCGGCAGTTCTTCGCTGCGGATCGAAAACAGGGTTTCCTTATTCAGGATGAAGGCGACCGGCACGTTGTGCGAGTCATCCTCCCGGTCTAGCAGAAAGTCGGAATGCAAATGTACGTCGCCATTATCTTCTACGTAGAAGCGAGCGCTGGACTCAAGATCGGTCAAATCTCTGGGATTGGGCAGCTTAACGCCGAAGATTTCCGTGGCCCAGGCCAGATGTTCGTCTTCTGGCATAACCAAATCTATCCAGACCGGTTTGGCTTTTGCCAAGTCTTCGCGGGTATCTATAACAATTTGTCGAAGGCAGCCTTCGTGCAGGTCAAATACTCGGCTCATCATGTTGCGGGGTATCGGTTTGACCTGCGTAACCAGTTCCACACGGACATCGTCCGATATTTCCAGCAGAATTTCTTCTTTTTGCTCGTCGGCGACCAGTTGCCAGATTATTTGCAGGTCATCGTCTGCTAGCGCTTCCAGGATGCGGGCTATCTGCTCTATCCCCAGTTGATTCAGCAGTCTGCGCAATTCAGTCAGATTTTGTTTGTGCACCAGATCTTCAACCAGTTTCTGTCGAACCAGCAAGTTCTTTATATTAGCAAGATGATCCTGAATATTTTCTTGGTCGATCATTGGTTTTTTTGTAGTGAGAGCCATCGGATAACTGAAAGTTTAGTTTATGCTTTATCCCAAACGCCAGTTTGTGATAAAGCAATTTTTCAACCGGGGTTGCAGGCCCCGGACGTCCTTGATGCACATTACTTATCTTCAGGTGAATTGGTATTTTTTTCATCCCCTACGCTTTGCAAAATTTCTTGTTCGGTTTTTTTATTCATTACGATGATGGAAATTCGTCTGTTAATTTGATCCAGTGGTTCGGTGCTGGGGCTATAAGGAACACTGGATCCTAAGCCTATCACTCGTAAAATTTTCTCTTCGGCAAGTCCTGCTTGAGTTAATTCGTAGCGTGCGGCATTGGCACGATCACTGGAGAGTTCCCAGTTGCTGTATTTGTGTTGGTTAGGCGGGAATGGATGGGCATCGGTATGGCCGTTGAGACTGATTTTATTCGGTAATTCGTTAATGGCCGGCGCCAAAGCCCTTAAAATCAATTTGATTTGAGGCTCGGTTTCCGCGCTGGCCAGTTTATACATGGGCCTATTCTGGGCATCGACGATTAGAATGCGTAAGCCTTCGGAGGTTATTTCCAGTTTGATTTGATCCTTGAACTCGCTTAATTCCGGACTGGTATCCAGCTTCTCCTGGATTTTTTCCTTTAAGCTTTCAAGTTTTTCCTGCTCAATGGCTACGGCTTTCTGTTCAATTTCCTCCGGCGTCATTTCTTTGGGTTCAGGTGTCGCACCTTTGTCCACCTGGCCCTGGTCTTGTGAGGTTATATCCGATCCACCCGCTTGAATGATGCTGGTTCGGTCGCCGACATCGGCGCCTTTATCTTCGGTGGAGGAGGCGAAAGGATCTTGAAAATATTCTGAAATGCCTTTTTTTTCCGGTTCGGTGGTCGACCCCAACAGCCACATCAATAAAAAGAACGCCATCATCGCGGTAACAAAATCCGCGTACGCCAGTTTCCAGGCGCCGCCATGATGGGCATGGCCGCCTTTCTTTATTTTTTTTATGATGATCGGTTGTTGGTCGGCCATTTTTTACTTAACCCTTATTAGCGCGTAACTGTTCTTCCAGTTCCTGAAAGCCTGGACGCATTGCGGAAGCAATCATGGTGCGCATGTATTCCGCCGTCATGGCCGGCGAGACGCCTTTGGCGCAACATAACAAGCCTTTGTGAGCGCATTTATAGACATTTCCGGCAGCTTCCACGCGTTCTGACATTACCCCAGCGACAGGGTTTATATAGCCATAAGCCAGCAAAATACCCAGAAAGGTTCCAACCAGCGCTGCTGCGATCAATTTGCCCAGCTCTGAGGGGGGAATGCCAACCGATTCCATCGTATGTACAACGCCCAGTACCGCTGCGACGATGCCGAAGGCCGGCAAGCCGTCGCCGATATTCTGGATGGCCTTGACCGGGGCATGGGCTTCTTCATGATGGGTTTCGAGCTCCTGATCCATCAGTTCTTCCAAGGCATAGACTTCTACGCCGGTAACGATCAAGCGCAGGTTGTCGCAGATAAACTCCAGTAAATGGTGATCGGCGAGAATTTTTGGTGTAAACACCGGACTGCTTTTCGGGTCATCGATAATGCTTTCCAGCGATAACAAGCCTTCCTTGCGTGTTTTGGTGGTAATCGCATAAAAGCACAGCAGCAGTTCAAGGTAATAGGCTTTATTGTAAGGGGTGCCTTTTAAGGTGCCCGTTGCACCGCTGAGAGCTCCCTTGATAACCGGCATGGAGTTTCCGCAAATGAAAGCACCTAAAGCTGCGCCAATGATAATAATAAATTCAAAGGGTTGAATGAGAACGCCGACGTGTCCTCCGCCTCCTATAAATCCGCCCATGATGGCTGCGGTGAGGAGTAAATATCCGACAATAACTAACATGCAATCTCTTTTATGGTTGTTTTAGAAAAGTTGACTACGAAGCGTGACGGGGTTTTTAATCCCCCCTTTTACTCGCGTTTTGCGTTTTGTACACTGTTAAAGTCTTAAAACGTTTCGATAGGGCTTGCTAACCCTATATCGGCTTCTCGTCTTTAAAGCTGGGTTGGACGGTACCCAATATATTTAAATGTGCTTGATCAACGCTGAGCCTAAATTTTCGTAGGCTCAGCGTTTCTTCCTGAGGAGCCTAGTTATTTATTAAGCAACTTACGTGCACGATCAATAATCATCTGCCGGTTAATAATCAACATATAACTTAATAAGCCCAAGATCAAACCGAACAGCAGTTTTCCAAATACAGAACTTTCCTGTTCAACGACGGGTGTTGCAGGCGCCCATTGTGCCTGTACAGTTTGCACTGCAACTTTAGATGGTTGGTAAGTTGCGTTCAGGTCGGGCAAGCCTAAGCTGTGCCAAGCATCATAATCCTGCCAGACGGGATAATTGCGTTTCCAGAAGCCCTTGGTGAAATAGGGCGCAAGGCTCATGCCGTGTGCTTTGGGTATGCCTTTTTCATCGACAAAGTCTTTGTAGACGACCAAACTGATGTCACCGCCTTCACCGACGCCATTCGTGGTAAAGGATTTTTCCACATGATCATGGAACATCCAGATACCTTGCCCGAAGCTGTTCAATCCATCGTCAACGCCATTTAATTCCAGATCAATACGCTGCGCGGGCACCATGCCATGGACATCGCGCTGGATATAAGAGCCGGGACCATTATCGACGCCATCATAATGAGTGATGGTGGGTTTATGACCATGAATATGCATAGCTATGGATTCCGTATGGCCATTTAAAATCCGCAGTTTGACTTTTTGATTTTCTTCCATATGAATCAATGATTCCCTTAAGGTGTAAGGGAAAGAGCGGCCATTGAGCATGAAATAGTCATCGGTGGCGTCGGTCGTGTCATATTCCATATTCATGTGTTTGGCAATCAGTCTGGGGTCATTGGCCGACCTGGCAACAAGTTCATGTAACTCTTTATCCGCCGATTGATAATGCAAGTCATATTCGCGGGCATATTTTTCCAGCACCGCTACCGATGGGTGACGCACCTGGCCTGCGCCAACATTTAGGGTTTGCGGCCAGTTGTTGGGGCGATTTTCCTCGACAATAAAAATACCCTGCAAGCCCATTGGAATGTGGGTGTGCGGCTGGACATGGCAATGGTAATACATGGTGCCGGGTTGGCGCGGTTTGATCACATAGGTTTTACTTTCGCCCGGCATGGTATCCATATTGCTGGTTTGCCCCACCCCATCGTTGCCGCCGCCGCTCATATCCATAAATGGATGGTCAATACCGTGCAGATGTATCGAATGCGGCAAATAATGGGTATTTTCCAATACTATCCAGACCACATCGTCCTGCTCGACACGAATCACCGGAGACGGTACGCGCAGCAGTGGGTTGGCTACCGGCTCGTAGATGCTCAGCGTGGACATGTCGCGGGTTTTTGGGGCATAGACCCAAAAAGTCGGCTGTATACCCGGCGCTATGTCAAAGGTCGTAGTGGGGTCTTTCATGTCCGGTGAATGACCGTTGAGTTCGGCAATTTCAAGTTTGATAATAATTTTATCCGGATCGCCGTCGCCATCGACATCGTCAGACATCGTAATGGCATCGGCAGCGAGCTGAGTTTCCATTAACGTAGACATCGAAACACCGTTGGTACCTTTGACAAAGGCCGCGATGTCAGCCGGATTGTCAGGGTTGCAAAGCCTTGACTGCTGTATTTGTACGCCATCAATGACTTGTGCTTCACGCCATTTTGGCGAAGTAAAATCGGAACAGACTTCTTCTACCGGTCCCAGGTCTACCTTGGCTGTCGGCGGTAAATCACTGGCTGCATAACTCCAAGGATGTATAAGGAGCAGTGCGGTGCTCCAGATAATGGTAAGAATATTTTTATGCATAGGTCGACCTCTGGAAAATACATTATAAAAATCACCCACCACTAACCCAAAGCGGCAGCTTCAACCTGATCATTTTAACTGAATATCTGGGAGAATTCATTTTTAACGTTAGAAGGACAGCAACGCCCCGCGAACGCCAGTGTTAATAAGTCAATTCATTAACGTAACAACTGCGGTTAATCCATGAAAAGCACGAAATTAAATAAAACATTCGTATCCAAAGTCAGCTTTGAACAGACGGCACTTAGAAAGCGACACAGTCAGATGAGCGACTGCCATCAGCTAGGGGGGACATTATTAAATTTCATTCCTTAAATTATCGGTTAACTGTGGCTAACTAAGCTTGTTTCATCCATCGTGGATGGTTCGTTTTGTCGTAAATCGCCTAAGTCGTCATCAGGGTTTTAACATGAATGGCTACACTGGCAGCCAAGGCGTTGAGATTATAGCCGCCTTCCAATGCTGAAATAATCCGACCGTTGCAGCAGCTGTCAGCAATGGCCATCAGTTCCTCCGTAAGCCATTTGAAATCATCCTCAACCAGCATGATAGAAGCTAACGGATCATCCTTATGTGCATCAAAACCGGCTGAAATCAACAATAAATCAGGCTTAAACTTTTTTAGCGCCGGTAAAATAATATTGCTGTACTTGTGTCTGAATTCAACACCCGAGTCGCCGGCAGTCAGCGGTACATTGATGATATTGCCAACACCGGTTTCAGTAGGATAACCGGTACCTGGGTACAGCGGCATCTGATGGCTGGATGCGTAGAGAACGGTGGGCTGGTTATAAAATGCCGTTTGCGTACCATTGCCGTGGTGGACATCAAAGTCAACAATCGCGATACGTTCAAGTTGGTAGTGGTGACGTGCATAAGCTGCTGCAATCGCAATATTATTAAACAGGCAAAAGCCCATTGCCAGTTGGGGTTCAGCATGATGCCCCGGCGGGCGTATAGCGCAAAAGGCGTTGTTGGCTTTACCTGTCAGAACTTTATCTACGGCATCACACACAGCGCCAACCGCAAGAAAGGCAGCGGATTTAGAGCCGGGCGACAGTACAGTATCCTGATCCAGATAGTTTTTGCCTTGATCGGGGATGGCTTCGAGAATCGCTTCGATATGAAACTGTGGATGAATCAGTCTGATTTGTTGCTCTGAACCGAGCGGCGGAGTTTGTCGGCTTAAACTTGAGAACGCGGGTGATGTCATAGCTTTTTCTATGTATCTGAGTCGGTCTGCGCATTCAGGGTGACCGGGACCTGTGTCATGAAAAAGAAAATCAGGGTGACTATAATAAAGTGTGTTCACTCATCCTCGCTTAGGAATGGAAGTTAACTAAATTGTACGATTGGTTTGGTCTTGTTTTTACGTAATTAATAAAACAGGCTTAAGCTTACGGGCGAGTTATTAACTTTTTATTCCTTAACGCGTTAATGACCGGTAAAACTACTAAAACATAGAACAGTATCACGAAGCCGATCGGGGTTTGCAACCCCGATTGAACCGTTTGAAGATTTAGGCAATGTAGCAAACCGGAGAAACGGGCTTGCAAGCCCCGTCACGCATCACTAATTACTTTTCTGGCTAACAATGTCGAACCAAACTATTTTGTCCCTGTTACAATCAGGACAGTTTATTTAGGGCATAGTTATGATTTTATCGGGCAAGAAAACACTTGTTATCAGCATTATTGTTGCGCTGCTGATCGCTGTTTATTTTTATAACAAACAACCTGACAGGGTCGATGTTGACATCGTCACGCCTGAAAAAGGCGAAGTAAGGTCGACGGTATCCAATACCCGAGTCGGTACGGTTAAAGCCTGTAGACGCGCTTATCTTGCGCCGGCAACGGGTGGGCAGGTCGCCGTATTGCATGTCAAGGAAGGCGACAGCGTCAAACAAAATCAGTTGTTGCTGGAGGTCTGGAATAAGGATATGAAAGCGCAAGTCAAGCTGCAGGATGCTCAAATAAGGGCTAACCGGGCCGCTGCAGAACAAGCCTGCCAGTTGGGCGCAGGCGCTGAACGCGAGGCCGATCGCTTGTTACGACTGCAAAAATTTGACCATATCGTTTCCGAAGAGCAGGTCGATATTAAGGCGACCGGCGCACGCGCCAAGCGGGCCTCCTGCAACGCGTCGCTTGAGGCCATCGCGGTTAGCCAGGCCAATCGCGATGCGGTTCAGGCCGCTGTCGAACGTACTCTCGTTATCGCGCCGTTCGACGGCACGGTGGCTGAAATCAATGCCGAACTGGGCGAATTTATCACGCCGTCGCCGCCCGGTATTCCCACTCTACCCGCTATCGATTTGCTGGATGTCAGTTGTTTGTATGTGTCCGCGCCTATCGATGAAGTGGATGCTCCTCAGATTAAAACCGGCATGAGTGCCTGTGTGTCGCTGGATGCCTTTACCGATAAACGCTGTTCCGGCACGGTAAGCCGCATCGCGCCTTATGTGTTGGAAAAGGAAAAACAGGCGCGCACCGTCGAAGTGGAGGTTAAATTAACCGACCCCAAGGACCTCAAGGGTCTGCTGCCCGGTTACAGCGCGGATATTGAAGTCCTGCTGGCCAATAAACCCGAAGCGCTCCGGGTGCCTGCCGAGGCAGTGCTGGAAAATAATCGGGTTTTGCTGATGAAGGCTGACGGCTTGCTGGAAGAGCGCAGTTTTAAGCCGGGTCTGGTCAACTGGAATACTGTTGAAGTGCTGTCAGGCCTGAATGTCGGCGATAAAATCGTGTTGTCGGTAGGTCGGGAGGGCGTGGTTGCAGGGGCTTATGCCCGAGAAAAAAAATGATACGGTTGGAACATATACACCGATATTTCCAGGTAGGCGAGCAAACCGTTCATGCGTTAAATGACATTAATATCACGATCGAAAATGGCGAATATGTATCGGTGATGGGGCCGTCAGGTTCAGGAAAGTCTACCTTATTAAACGTCATAGCGTTGCTGGATCAGCCGTCCTCAGGCCGTTATCTGTTAAACGACAAGTTGGTTATTCAGCTTAGCGATGATGAGCTGGCCAAGGTTCGCCGCGATAACATCGGCTTTGTGTTCCAGTTTTTTCATCTGATTCCGCGTTTGTCGGCTGCTGAAAATATTGAGATGCCGATGATACTGGCAGGTATAGCGGTTAAGGAGCGAAAACAACGGGTGCTGGAGGCATTGGCATCGGTCAGCTTGCAAGACCGGGCTCAGCACCGGCCGGATCAGCTTTCCGGCGGACAACTTCAGCGTGTCGCGATTGCCAGGGCCATGATCATGCGTCCGTCGCTGCTCTTGGCGGACGAGCCGACCGGCAATCTCGACAGCAAATCCGGCAAGGAAATTATCGAGTTGCTGGAAGGGTTAAATCAGCTGGGCGTAACCTTGGTGATTATTACTCATGATCAAAATGTAGGCGACCGGGCGCACCGGAAAATCCGTATTGTCGATGGGCAGATAGGGTAAGGGTCAAATTAATCATGCTTATTAAAGACACCTTAAACCAAGCTTTAGCCGCGATCAGTACCCAGCGCTTGCGTGCGGGTTTGATTATCCTGGCCATCAGCATCGGCATCGCTTCGGTTTCGGTTTTAACGGCTTTGGGTGAAAGCGCCCGCCGTTATATTGTGAATGAGTTTGAGGCCTTGGGTACGCATCTGGTTATCGTCTTGCCGGGACGTACTGAAACCACGGGTGGGCAGCCACCGATGTTTGGCGAAACGCCCAGGGATTTAACACTGGATGACGCCGAAGCCCTGTTGCGTAGCCGCCATATTGCCGCAGTTGCACCGCTGACCATCGGTTCCGCGCCGGTTTCATCGCAAGGCTTGGAGCGGGAAACCAATATTCTGGGGTCGACCCACGCCTTAAGGCGGGTACGACATTTAACGGTCGCGCAGGGTACATTTCTGCCTCAGACCGAGGCCGATAAAGCCTTGTCAGTGTGTGTGATCGGGCAAACCCTACGCAAGGAACTGTTTGCGAATCAGGCAGCGCTAGGGCAGTGGTTGCGGATCAATGATCGGCGCTTCCGGGTGATCGGCGTGTTGGCCTCGGAAGGGCAATCGGTAGGCACCGACTTTGACGAAATGGTGATTGTGCCAGTGGCTTCCGCGCAGGCTTTGTTCGACAGCCATTCATTATTTCGGGTGTTGGTTGAAGCCAAATCCAAGCTTGACATGTACAAGGCAGTTGATGAAATCAAGGCTATCATCAAGGCTCGCCATGAAGGCGAAGACGATGTGACGCTGATAACCCAGGACAGCGTGGTCAACACCTTCGATAAAATATTGTCAGCGTTGACGCTGACCGTCGCCAGTATAGCCGGGATCAGTCTGGCGGTGGCCGGGGTGTTGGTGATGAATGTGATGCTGGTCAGCGTCACGCAACGGACGGCCGAGATCGGCTTGCTGAAAGCCCTAGGTGCGACCAAACGGCAGTTGCTGTGGCTGTTTCTGGCCGAGGCGGCGATGTTGTCGCTGGCCGGGGCAGTATTGGGCGTGATCTTGGGCTATCTGACCCTGGGTGGTTTGCAGGCTTTTTATCCGGATTTTCCGATGGAGCTGCCGGGTTGGGCATTACTGGCCGCGTTGGCCGTTTCATTGTTTACCGGCCTGTTATTCGGTGTTTTACCGGCCAGAAAAGCGGCCAGTCTCGACCCTGTTGCCGCGCTGGCGAAGCGATAAAATATGCGCTATCCAGACCTGATCTCATTATCCTACCGGACAATTGTCAGTCATAAGCTGCGCTCAATCCTGACTGCGCTGGGCCTGATTATCGGCATTGCGGCTGTGGTTATATTGACCTCGATAGGGCGCGGTATCCATACCTTTGTACTGGCTGAATTTACCCAGTTCGGGACCAATCTGATCGGCGTTCATCCCGGAAAAACCACTACTTTCGGCGTATCGGGCGCTACGATAAGCACGGTTAGACCGTTAGTTCTTGCTGATGCGCTCAGTTTAAGAAAACTGGAAAACATCATTGCGATTACACCGGTGGTGCAAGGCAATGCGCGTATCGAAGCGGGAGAAAAACAGCGGCGCACCAATGTCTTGGGGGTTGGTTCCGCGGTGCCGATGGTCTGGAAACTTAGGGTAGGCACGGGGCGCTTTTTACCGGAAGAAGAAGGCAGTCCGCGCGCCTTTGCGGTGCTGGGCTATAAATTGGCGGCCGAGCTGTTTGGCGCTGCGAGTCCGCTAGGTCAGCGCATTCGCATCGGCAGTGACCGTTTTCGGGTGATCGGCGTGATGGAAAAAAAAGGCCAGATGATCGGTTTTGACATGGATGACACGATTTACATTCCGGCGGCCAAGGCGTTGGAGCTATTTGACCGGGAAAGCCTGATGGAAATTAACCTGCTCTATAATAGCAATGCCGCGATTGATCGCGTAGAAAAAGCCATCAAACGCAACTTGATTGCCCGGCACGGCAGGGAAGATTTCACCCTGATCACCCAGAACCAGATGTTAAAAAAGATGGATTCCATCCTGAGTGTTCTGACGCTCGCCGTAGCGGCCCTGGGCAGTATTTCCTTGCTGGTTGGTTCGGTTGGCATCCTAACCATCATGACCATCGCCGTTTCCGAGCGTGTTTCCGAAATCGGCCTGCTGAGGGCGGTAGGCGCAGAACGCCGAACCATTTTTCAGTTGTTTTTGTGCGAGGCGCTGGCGCTAAGCGCTACAGGCGGATTGTGTGGGGTATTGCTGGGCATAAGCATCGTTCGGGTTCTCGATGCTGTATTGCCCGCCTTGCCGGTGGAGCTGGCCTGGGCCTATATCGTCGCGGCTTTCATGCTGTCATTGCTGATCGGCATCGCAGCCGGAGTCGTTCCGGCCATCAAAGCCGCTCGACTGGAGCCGCTGGAGGCACTGCGGGCTGAGTGATAGGCGAAAGAAAAGCTGCGGTTTTTCGGGTTGGTAACTTTATTTTAATGATCTCTGTTAACGGGCTTTACAGCGCCAATCCCTAGCAATAAAAGCAACATTCCCCATAATAAACCGGGCACCAGATAGAACCAGTTTTGGTAGAAGGTGGCAGGCGGAGTTTTCAGATAAGGTACTTCATACAAGCCTGCCCAGGCCTGATGTATCGGCGAGCGCTCCAGGATTTCTCCGGATGCCAGCGATACCGTGGAAATGCCGGTGTTGGTTACGCGCAATACCGGGCGGCGAAATTCTACGCCGCGTGCCAGGGTCATATACATGTGCTGGTAAGGTTCCTGCCAGGCACCGTACCAGGAATCATTGGTCACATTGACGATGAACTGGGCGCCGAGATCTGCCAAGGAACGCGAGAATCCGGGGAACAGGCTTTCGTAGCATATTTGCGCACCCATTTTATAGCCATTCCACGTTAATAATTCAGTCGGTCCATGACCTCGGGCAAAGTGGCCGGTGGGCGGCAGCCAGTTACGAATTTCAGGAAAAATATTTTCGCCGGGGATGTATTCGCCAAAGGCCAGCAAGATCGATTTGCTGTAATGCGGAGGGACTATTTCTCCATTTTTATTCAATACGAACAGGGAGTTGGTAATCAAGCGCGCTGATTCATCGACGCTGTAAGCGCCGGTAAGCAGCGGCAATTGCCGGGTTTGGAGAAATTGCGTTAATGTTACAGGATAGTCATCGGTTTTAAATTGCTCGCCCAGCAAGGCTGGAAAGGCGGTTTCAGGCCACAGCGCGAAGTCTATTTTTTCATCTTGATGGGCTTTGAGTGCGCTATCGGTCAGCGTGGTATAGCGCTTAAATATTTCTTTGCCAAAGCCTTTGCCCAATTCGGCGGCCATTTTTTCCGCATTTTCGATATAGGCCTGAATCATTAGAACTTTAAACGAGGAATCCGGTTGCGGGAGTCTGTTTTTAAGCCATAGGCCGCCGTCATTCAGCAGCATGAAACCGGTGATGACGGTTACTAGAATGATTTTTCCGCTGCGTTGTTGGCGCTGTTCAAAGGCGACATAAAGTGGCAGATTGCACAGCAGCGTAGCGGCGCTGAGCCCGCTAAAACCGATCACTTCAGCCCAATGGTAAATGGGGATATTGGCGCCATACCAGGAATAACCAAAATTCCAGTCGAACAGGGTCAGCGAATAGGCTTCGCACAAGGTGGTGATCAGCGCCATCAGCCCTAGTGAAAGCCGTTTTGACCAGTTGAATTTTTGTCGCCCCCAATACCACAGCACGCCGGCCAGCGGCACAAAGGTGTGAGCAATCAAAGCGTAAACCACCATGCCGATGGTCGCTACAGGCCAGTCCAGATGGGCAAATTCATGCAGCAGATATGTGACCCAGTTAAAGCCGATCAGAGTGAAGATGAATGAGGTGAGCATGCCGCCCAGTAAAACATTTTTCAGGCTGGTTTGCTGATTCCAGAATAGCCATAACGGCACGAAGCAGAATAAAGAAGCCCAGGGAGGGAAGGGGATGTAGCTGGTGCCGATCAGGATGCCGGACAGGATGGGGAGTAACCAGGGTTTGCGTTGGCAGGATTTGACGCTGTTCATAGTAAGGGGTGTGATGCGCTGGTTTCCAAGCTCCAGCTTGGGAGCCCAGTAGGTGAAGCTCCTGCTTCGCGAGACGGGAAGCCAGAGCATTCAAGATTAGGTTCCCAAACTGGAGTTTGGGAACCTTAGTGTTGCTGCTTAACCGCCGTGAATCTCCGCATGCAAGGCCCGGTATTCGTCGGTCAGTTTATGATTGGGCACATAATGCACCAGCGGTTTTGATTCCGAATGCGACTCCCTGACCTTGACCGAGGGCGAGATCATTGCAGCCAGAACAGGCAGTCCTTCGGCAATCAGTTCCTCGACTAATTGACGGGGCAGATTAGCTTGGCGTTGAAACTGGTTGACGATGATGCCTTCAATTTCAAGATTTTGATTATGATCAGCTTTAATCTCGCTGACTACCTGCATCAATGAATACAGAGCGTCTCGGGCAAAGGTGTCGCAGTCAAAAGGAATCAAACATTTGTTGGCAGCGATTAACGCAGACTGGCTGTAAAAATTCAGGATGGGCGGTGTGTCCATGTAAATCGCATCAAAACCCTCTAGCTTATCCAGCGCTTCTTTCAGTTTGAAGATTTTCATTCGTGATTCCAAGCGGCTTTGCAAGGGTTCAAGTTCCGGGTGGGAAGGAAGCACAAACAGGTTGGGGAAGGGCGTTGCATGGATCGCACTTTCCAGACCGGAGCCGGACGAACCGCCGCCAAACAGCGACAGACTCAGGCAATCCTTAAAAAAATGGGCAATGGTTTTGTCGCTATCGCTGACTTTATTGCCGAGCAGATATTGTGTTGAATTGCCTTGAACATCAAGATCGATAACTAAGGTACGCTTGCCTTCAACAGCGCTGATGGCGGCTAAGTTGCACGTAATAGTCGA